>NZ_JAFEUN010000067.1 GCF_016900895.1 Parashewanella hymeniacidonis | reverse complement strand
CCTTCTGGAAACGCTCACTAAAAACAAATTTGCTTTTGATATTTATCACCAGAGTTGGACTTCCTGCTCTGGCGAGCTCGCTTGTATTTGTGACTTTAGATCATATAGATCTGATCAGTCCCTATTGTTCACTTACAGCTGAAATCCTAAATTGACCAGCCATTTCATCAAGCCACACATAGAGGATCATTTGAAGGTCGTTACTTTTACTGCTGTAAATTTCAGAGCAAGCTTCAAGAAATTCACAAAGAGATTCTTTTCCCCACTCTTTCAAAGAATCTTCGCTACAACCAAACGAGAGCATATTAGCGCTCGCTTCCTCATTGATGTCATTTGAAGAAATAACTGTAACTTCTTCATCAAGCTCTTTGAGCCATTGATTTAATTGATGATGCATAATTTTGACTCAAAAACATACGCCCATTTCAACTGCGCCATAGGCGTCAGCTGAAATTGCTTATACGTTTTGTAAATTTACCAATAAAGATTCAAGTGCTTCTTTCATATCCCACTCTACAGAGCCCATATTCAAAACACTAACTAAATACTCGTTGACCAGAGCTCTCGAATCTACAGGAATACTATCAACACTTTTTGAAGCTAAATCTTTATTTAGTAGCTGGCAGTCTTCAAATGATAATGTATGCTCTTGTGGAAGACTTAAAAATTTATCCAAGTTCATTTCTTGATTCTCGTTTTGATTCTGCGATTGAGTAGAAGGCTTGTAATTCTTTTATTGAAATCGTAATTGGTTTTGCATCTGAGTCTAAATGCTGAGAAGTATTTTCAGCATTTACTTCAACAAGGGTGACAATTTGACTATTTGAAGATACTTCCATTGATGTTATTGAAAATTTTGCTTCTCCATTCTCACGACAAACGATATCTGTAACTTTCATATTAACTCCTTTTACGCTCGAAACTCGGTAAACGTATAACGCCCAATTCAGCTGCGCCGTAGGCGTCAGCTGGAATTGCTTGTGTACGCCCAGCATGGGCGTGAACTAATGAGGTGAAAGCCCTCTGTAGGAAGAACACCGTTTATTAACGTGATGTTATTAAACGATAACTACTAGCGAATGGCAAGGGCTTATCCGCAAGGGTTGGTCTGGAGGAAGCCGCTAGCACTTTCGTTTATAAAGAGGACGAGCTGATGGACAAAAACATCATATGAGGCGTAGGCTGGAGGTGAGCTGGTAGGGTCTGTCCCGCAAAGCAAGGGTACAAGACGACAAAACCACGTGATCTAACGGCCACCGTAAATGATGCAGCAGTGTAAAGAAAGTTCACGTTCCCCTTTCTGTTTATAAAGAGTGGGGAGATCTGTTTAACTTGCGATCGGCAGGTAACCAGTAAGGCTCTGGTTTATAAGTGCCTTGGCTTTTCAGTCTCATCACCTGAAAAGAGCAAATAGATGAAAACCGATAGCGCATGACTGGGCAACTTGAAATGTGATTAAGTAGAAGTCAGCAGTCGGCATAGTAGCCCAACACTCATCGTAATGGTTGGGATAGCATACCCCGCATTAGCGTTGTGGGTACATGGTGAAGACCTGAACTTGAAAACCAATGAGGAGCCTGTGCAACTTAATTATTTATGCCCGACCGGGTTAAGGATGATTAGCGTAAAATCAGAAGCCATCATTGAAATTATTAGGAGCTAATCGGCCTATTGATTTTAAAACTTTTCGAGAACCGCCCTGTGCTGAGCCGCATGCACGGTGGTGTGGGGGCTGAGGGCTAGAGACCCTCGGCTACCCGATTAGCTTTTCCAAGACTCAAGAATTTTCTTCTGGCTTAACATGCTATAAACCCACTCCCTACCTTCTTTTTTCTTTGTAAAAAGATTCAATTCTACAAGGCCATTTAATACATTGGCTGCTGTGTTATACGCACATCCAAGGTTTTCTTTCACATTCATAGCTGTGAATGACTGTGCAAGGCCATTTTTCGCCACTTGAAATACGGTTTGTTGTTTATCGTTTAATTGCTTATACAAACCTGATTCCCATAACCATTTATTAAATAATTCAGTTTCTTCTAAGGTTTTTTTATAGGAATCTTTAAACTCATTGATTGCTCTGATAATTATTCCACATTGATAATCAATGAAATATGTTAAATCCATATCATCCGTTTCAGTATATAAATAGCTTTTACCATATTTAACTGGAGCCGTTTTTAATAAAACACTAATTGCAATATACCGAAAAGATGCAAAATCATTCTTGAACATGTACCAATAGAATAGTGCTCTTGCAACTCTGCCATTTCCATCTCTAAAAGGATGTTCGTACCCTATAGCAAAATGCAATGTAATTGCTTTTATTAAAGGGTGAAAATAATCTTTATTATCAATATCATGGTGACATTCATTAACCCATTTAGCTAAGTTCTTTATTCGTTTATTGAGTCCTTTAGCCGGAGGGGGGGTATGAACTGTATTACCCTCAGAGTCTACAACTTCAACGTCATCAGTAACTCTAAAAACCCCAGGAGTATAAGTATCGTTGTCGATGTTATCTACACCTTCTTTATGTAAAGCCAATATCAAATCGACAGAAAGATCTTTGTGACGATTGTCCCAAGCAAATTTCATCATTTTGAAATTACCAACAATCATCTTTTCATCGGGAGACCGAGGCTTTCTTTTTCTTTTAAGGAGATCTTTAGCTACTTTAGTGGTAGTAGCAGCTCCTTCTAATTGGCTACTACTGATAGCTTCATCTTCAATTAAATCATTAAGTATATACTCTAGGTGCTTTTCTTCGCCTATTTTACTACACATCCACTCTAAAGAAGCACTCGTGGTGTTTCGATCTGTTTCAGAGATTGCCTTTTGAATCGAAGGAGTTGAATAAAACTTGCAATATTTGAGCGGCTCCCCAATCGAAAGAATACTCTTTAATTGCCTGTTTCTAGCCATTTTTACAATAGACCATGAAACATTGGCATCAAGCTCTTTCGGAACTCTATACTTAAATTCATCGTAGTGAAGGTAACGGCCTTTAGAATCTATAGGCGAAAAAAGTCCTAGATATTCATCTATTTTTTCAGGCTCATTTTCAGCTATATGTTGAAAAGGACTAATAATTAGTTCACTTGGTGGTTTAGAAATCATTTTTATCTCAAAATACCTCTTAATTGAAATAACTATATACTAAGAATATAGCTTTGTCTCAAAAATATTGTTTTTTGAAATATAAAATAATATAACGAGATTCGAATGGAAAGCTAACGCCTTGCTCAGCGGCAGGCAAAGTGACGTGAATTTTGTGCGACAATTTGCGAAGCAAATGCACAAAAGGCGCGGCGCTTTGACTGTCCGGTGGAGGCGCGAAGCGCCGGAACGAACTGCAGCAACTTGTTAGGCATTGTACTTTTTAATGGTAAAATAGCACATTGAAGTACACATATTTCGACCTAGACGGACAAATTCTGCCTGACTAAAACCGAGTGGAATATGAGCACCATTACTAATAAAAGTAAACACTGATGACAGTGCATTCTCATCTTTTTTATCTATAAAGCCACAACTTTCTAGATGACCCAATGATGGCCCCCAGGTGTTACCTGCTCTTGTTGTAGTAAAACCCTTTTCTAGCGCAATTTCTCTCACGAGAGTTTCAAGTGCAATACGAATATTGGTTAAACTACCGTTATAATCTGGCTGTGCTTTTACAAAATCATCAGCAGAGGCTTTTACTGAGTTCTTTATATTTGCTTTTTGTTGTAATGATGAACCATCAAGCTCCATTATTAGTGCATCTTCAACTGGTACATACCCTTTAAAATTTGGATCTAGTGCTCTAATTAACTTGCCTTCAATTAGGTAGCCATCAAGTAATAATGATTTTTCCAATATTGAAAACTGGTCATCAAATTTGTACTTGGGGGATGTACTATTCCTAAGAGTTTTACTTGTCTCAATAACTTCTATGATTAGATCAGAAAGCACTTGAGCATCTGCATATTTCATTTCATCACTGATTCCAACAGGTGAAGAAACGGCTTGCGGATCGAAACCAAATTTCTCAAAGAGAACATACACAGTCGGACGATCTACAACACTTAATAGTTGAGCCAATGAAAATTTGGTTCTTCTAGATACTTGCATACAACTCCTGAATTCTGGTGATGCCTAACATTTTAATACTGCGCATTCTCATTTAACCAGAAACCACCAAGACTAAATAAATGCACAACACTATGTTTTATAGAATAAAAAATATGTTAACCGAATTTGGTTTAGCTGGCAAAGTGAGAATTCGCCTTTATCTCGTTCAGCATTCTCGTTATCTCTGCAATGGTGAAAATAATTTATTTAATTTCAATATGTTAACTTGGCCAGGGTTGATAATTGAGAACTATTCATTTGCAAATTACGCTTGATTTTAAAATTCAGCCAATCACGCTGTATAAAAACAAGAGCTATCCACTTAGCTCCACCCATGTCAATATTTAGTAATGGCAAAGCCTTCACAATTGTTGCAAGCTGGTATTGATTACCCGAGGGGTTGGGAAGAATTTGTAACATGGTTTTATGATGAATCAGTCTGTTTAAGTTTCCTAATCAATCTCAGATGGCCTTCAGGGTTTATTTGCCCACATTGCGCTGCTCAGATAGCCAATTCTTTTTGTGTGTGAACTGTCGCAAGAAAACATCCGTTACCTCTGGCACTACTTTCTATAAGAGCAGGGTTTCACTGCGAAGTTGATTTGCTGCGGTATGATATATATCTAATCAAAAGAATGGCGTTAGTGCTCTAAGAGTTAATCGGTTACTTGGACTTGGTAGCTATCAAACGGCTTGGTCAATTATTCATAAGATTCGTGCTGCAATGGCCCCCCCTGAAAGAGGTAAGCTAAGTAAAATAACTGATGTAGATGAAACTTTGGTCGCTGGTGTCATTTCACATTCAACAATATATTCAACAGCTTCGACGGGAACATTCAGCCTTTAAGCATCATTTGAGTAAATTAAGATTTGCTCTTTCATAACTTGAGATATTTCGTAAACCTTGCAGACTACAACGACTCCCCATGGCAAAGTTGTTATTCGTCGTTGGTGAAAAATAGCGTAAGCGCAGCATGGACGCTGCGCTAGATTATGGGGTGCATGGTCGTTCTCGCACATCCATGTGCTTCACGACATTCAAGCGTCCTGCCTATCAGATGCACCATCAGAAGCGTTAGGTATTTTTGCCATAAGAGGAATAACGCTTAACTTTGTGGGGCGGCACTGGGGTTTCCAAAGGGGAAGCAGCTGGAGGCTTCCCTTTTTGGCGGTGTGGAGTGCAACCCCACGATTTTTGCAACTTCAAAGAAGTTGAATTTTTTAAATCTAAGATACAAAGGCGCCGAATACCCGTTTTCACGGGTATGATGTGTACTCATTTTCTTAAATTTTTTGAAAACCTTGCGGATTAGTGTTCAGAGAATGTCACCGGGTTTGGCAATGAATATAACGTTTAAAAGCAAGAAGTAGAATGATTCAGTGAACCTTCACTGATACAGCTCGGCAATACTTGAAAGGTAAAAGGAAATGAATTTAGCATTTAGCGACTTTTAAAAAGACGCTAAATGCTAACAAACAAATTACTGCTCGCCGCTTGCGGCTTGAGTATCTTGTGTATCGTAAATCAGGATTGGTGCAGATTCACCTTTAACCACTGATTCGTCAACAACCACTTTGCTGATGTCTTCCGTCGAAGGAACGTCATACATGGTATCAAGTAGAATACTTTCAACAATTGAACGTAGACCACGTGCACCCGTTTTACGGTTCATCGCTTTTTGAGCAATCGCTTTTAATGCATCTTCACGGAATTCAAGTTCAACTTCTTCCATGTCGAATAACGCTGCATATTGCTTAGTGATCGCATTCTTTGGCTCTGAAAGAATTTGCACAAGTGCATCTTCATCAAGCTCAGTAAGCGTTGCTACCACTGGAAGACGACCGATAAATTCAGGGATAAGACCAAATTTAACTAAGTCTTCTGGCTCAACGTGTTGGAACGTCTCAGAAACTGATTTCTTATCTTTCTCACTGGTCACTGTTGCGCCGAAGCCGATACCAGTACCCGTGTCGATACGTTGATCAATCACTTTTTCAAGACCAGCAAACGCACCACCACAGATAAACAAAATCTTAGACGTGTCTACTTGCAAGAATTCTTGTTGTGGATGCTTACGACCACCTTGTGGTGGAACCGCTGCCACAGTACCTTCAATCAGCTTAAGAAGTGCCTGCTGAACACCTTCACCAGAAACATCACGAGTAATTGACGGGTTGTCGGCTTTACGGCTGATCTTGTCGATTTCATCGATGTAAACAATACCGCGCTGTGCTTTTTCAACGTCGTAATCACACTTCTGAAGTAGCTTTTGAATGATGTTTTCAACGTCTTCACCAACATAACCGGCTTCAGTTAATGTCGTTGCATCAGCCATAGTGAATGGCACATTCAATGAGCGAGCCAGTGTTTCTGCAAGTAACGTTTTACCGCTACCCGTAGGGCCGATCAATAAAATGTTACTCTTACCAAGCTCAACATCATCTTGTGGATTTGCATTTTTAAGACGTTTGTAATGATTGTATACCGCAACCGCTAAAACCTTTTTGGCTTTATCTTGGCCGATAACATAATCATCTAAATGTTCTCTTAGTTCGTGAGGAGTAGGTAACTTATCCGTGTCCTGTTTTGGTGAGATCTCCTTGATCTCTTCACGAATAATGTCGTTACAAAGCTCTACACACTCATCGCAAACGTATACAGATGGGCCAGCAATTAGCTTGCGAACTTCGTGTTGGCTTTTGCCACAAAAAGAACAATAAAGCAGCTTACCGTTATCGCCGTCACTTTTTTTGTCGCCCATTATTTTACCTCTTTATGCCGCCATCGAAGCAGCACAATAAATTCAAATCATATAAACAGATCATAACGTAGAATACGCTAAAAATCAGCTACGATGTGTCAATACAGAGTCAATAATACCGTACTCTAGTGCTTGTTCTGCACTCATAAAATTGTCACGATCTGTATCTTTTTCAATAACTTCTAGCGGTTGACCTGTGTGGTCCGCCAAAACTTTATTTAATTTTTCTTTAATGCCCAGGATCTCTTGTGCATGGATTGCAATGTCAGACGCTTGACCTTGGAAGCCACCTAGAGGCTGATGAATCATCACACGAGAACTAGGTAAACAATGTCTCTTACCCTTTTCGCCTGCAGCAAGTAAGAATGCCCCCATACTTGCTGCTTGCCCCATACAAACAGTACTTACGTTAGGCTTGATGAACTTCATCGTATCATAAATTGCCATACCCGCAGTGACTGAACCACCAGGAGAGTTAATATATAGATGAATATCTTTATCAGGGCTTTCTGACTCTAAGAATAAAAGTTGAGCCACGATTAAGTTAGCCATGTGCTCTTCAACTTGACCAACTAAGAAAATCACACGTTCTTTCAACAAGCGCGAGTAAATATCGTAAGAACGCTCACCTTTAGCAGTTTGCTCAACTACCATTGGGACGAGAGAATTTAAAACAGACTCTGGTGCTTTGTGCATTATTAGTTCCTTTATCCTAGAAAAACAATTGATGACATGTTTAATGTGTATTTATCTAACAAAGATAAACACTTGTTATGTCTTGCGTCCAACAGTTTATTTTAGGTTTATAAAAAATGGCTCGTATGAGGAGCCTCATACGAGCCATTATAAATGACTGTCAGCTAACCAAGTCAAGTCTAGCTCATAAATCTTAAGCTTGACCTGTAGCTTGGTTCATGAACTCTTCGAACTGAACTTCTTTGTCAGATACTTTAGCTGCTTTTAGAACTTCTTCTACAGCTTGCTCTTCAAGAGCAACGTTGCGCATGTTCTGCATCATCTCGTTGTTCTTGTTGTAGTATTCAACAACTTCACTTGGATCTTCATAAGCTGAAGCCATTGATTCGATAAGCGCTTTAACGCGATCTTCATCAGCTTTTAGCTCATTTGTTTTGATCACTTCACCAAGTAGTAAACCGATTTTCACACGACGCTCAGCTTGTTCAGTGAATAATTCAGCTGGTAGCTCAGGCATGTTCGCCGCTTGTTGACCACCGAAGCGTTGTAGTGCTTGTTGACGAACTACATTTACTTCACTGTCTACTAGTGCTTTTGGAAGGTCAATTTCGTGAGCGTCTACTAAACCGTTAATCACTTGCTCTTTCACGTTAGCTTTAAGCGCTTGCTCAAGTTCACGAGTCATGTTCTTACGGATTTCAACTTTAAGTGCATCAATGCCGCCTTCAGCAACACCAAATAAACCAGCAAACTCTTCGTTAACTTCTGGTAAGTCAGCACCTTGAACTTCAGTCAACGTGATTGCGAACTTAGCCGCTTTACCTTTTAGGTCTTCAGCATGGTAGTCTTCAGGGAAAGTAACTTCGATATCGAACTCTTCACCTGCTTTCTTACCTAAGATACCGTCTTCAAAACCAGGGATCATACGACCACTACCTAGTTGAAGTTCGAAATCATCAGCTTTACCGCCTTCGAACTCTTCACCGTCAACAGTACCAACAAAGTTCATTTTAACTTTATCGCTGTCTTCTGAAACGCGTTCTACTGCTGCGTATGTAGCGTGTTGCTTACGTAGAGTTTCAATCATGTTGTCAACGTCAGCATCTGTTACTTCAGCCACTGGCTTTTCAACGTTAATTGCTTCTAAATCTTTTAATTCAACTTCTGGATATACTTCAAAAGTCGCTGTAAATTCAAAGTTTTCACCTTCAGTAGAACCTGGAGTGAAAGTTGGAGCACCAGCTGGATTGATTTTCTCAGCAATGATTGCTTCAACAAAGTTACGTTGCATGAACTCGCCAGTGATTTCTTGACGAATTGCTGCACCATAGCGCTTTTCGATAACGCTTACAGGAACTTTACCTGGACGGAAACCAGCGATTTTTGCACGCTTAGCTTCGTTACGTAGTGCGTTTTTGATCAGCTTGTCTAGATCACCAGCAGGCACAGAGATTGTAACTTTACGCTCTAGGCCTTGAGTTGTTTCAACAGAAACTTGCATTATTTTACCTCAAATTTATCTAACGTCCTTTTTTCATAGCCGACGTTATCAGCTACGTTAAGAATTCGTTTTGTTGTGTTTATTTACCTATGCCCTACTGAAAAAAAAACTGCTTCGAGCACATTAATAAACATCATGTTATTAATAATAAGACGCAGCATTATAGCGATGCTTGACAACAGAGTCGAGAGGGAATTATAGGTGCAATAAGACAATATTAAGTTAATTGTTAAAATTAGAAATTCAGGCACAAAAAAAGCGACCTAAAGTCGCTTTTTTTGTACTCGATAAAGAGTGGGGTGACTGATGGGGCTCGAACCCACGACAACCGGAATCACAATCCGGGGCTCTACCAACTGAGCTACAATCACCACATTATTTGGTACGCCCGGCAGGATTCGAACCTGCGACCATCCGCTTAGAAGGCGGATGCTCTATCCAACTGAGCTACGGGCGCTTAATCCTATCCGGAATAGCTTATGCTATTGTAGTCACTCACTATTGTATTTAACAAGAGCAAATCACAAAAATGTGGTCGGTGATAGAGGATTCGAACCTCTGACCCTCTGCTCCCAAAGCAGATGCGCTACCGGGCTGCGCTAATCACCGTTATTCTCTTTCTCAGCAATGCCTGCACTGCCTTGAGAACGGAGCGAATATTATAGCCTCCCATTTCAACCGTCAACGATTTTTTTATAAATAAAGTTCGGATGATGAATTAACAGTCTAATTCACCTGAGTAGCGACTGATTATGCTGATTATCCATGACA
Source organism: Parashewanella hymeniacidonis (assembly GCF_016900895.1). Taxonomy (GTDB): domain Bacteria; phylum Pseudomonadota; class Gammaproteobacteria; order Enterobacterales; family Shewanellaceae; genus Parashewanella; species Parashewanella hymeniacidonis. The sequence goes on along the minus strand of NZ_JAFEUN010000067.1, from coordinate 16,035 downwards.
GTTTTCACTATCACTGATAAAATGAGTCTGATTTTTCAGCAAATATCCTTGAACCAAATAAATCAGCTAAATGTGAAACCGTTATCGTAGCTCACTTACTATTTAATTTTATGTAGTTTGGTGCATGACGTTATTCATTTGATATCGTACCCAGCGGTTTATTTAGGTTAAAAAGGCTTGTCTTTTGAGAATTAAGCCACAAAAATAAAATAACAAATTAGGAGTTTACTGTTAAATCACCAAAATCACACTACCTTATAGCGCCGTATATAAAGGAAACCCTACATCCATGACTGCCCAGATAATAGATGGCAAAGCGATCGCACAATCTATTCGCAAGCAATTGAAACAAAGAGTGAGCGATAGATTGGCTGAAGGCAAACGTGCACCAGGCCTTGCAGTAATCCTAGTTGGAAACGATCCAGCCTCCGAAGTTTATGTTGGTAGCAAACGTCGAGCTTGTGAAGAAGTTGGCTTTGTTTCAAATTCATTTGACCTACCCATCACCACGACCGAATTAGAATTATTCCGTTTGATTGATCAATGCAATAACGATCCAGCTATCGATGGAATTTTAGTTCAATTACCTCTACCTGAACATATCAATGAAGAGAAAGTCATTGAACGTATACGTCCGGATAAAGATGTTGATGGTTTTCATCCTTATAATGTAGGTCGTTTAGCACAGCGTATCCCTTTATTGCGTTCTTGTACGCCTAAAGGGATTATGACTTTAATAGAATCAACCGGTATTGATACCTATGGTTTAGACGCCACAATTGTAGGTGCATCTAATATTGTTGGCCGCCCAATGACTTTAGAATTGTTGTTAGCGGGTAGTACGCCAACAACCTGTCACCGCTTTACTAAAAACCTTGAGCAAAAAGTACGACAAGCCGATCTACTCGTCGTTGCTGTTGGTAAGCCAAACTTTATTCCTGGAGAGTGGATAAAAGAAGGTGCAATTGTTATTGATGTGGGCATTAACAGATTGGAAAGCGGTCAACTCGTTGGTGATGTTGAATACGATGAAGCTGCAAAAAATGCAAGTTGGATTAGCCCTGTACCAGGTGGTGTTGGCCCAATGACGATTGTCAGTTTGCTAGAGAATACGCTTTTTGCAGCGGAAGAGTATCACGATTAATTTATAGTTTTAGTTATGCCCGAATAATTTATTCGGGCATTATAATGAATTACCACGAATCTAAATTAGTTCAGGTTTATACCCATGATACCTGAAGAACCTCGATTTCAGCGAGAATGCACAGCTTGTTAATCAAGGCGACAGTGTGCGGCAATAGTGAGCTATTGTTAGCACTCTTTTATCCACATTTAGTTAAATTCAAAATTTATAAAAATGTGTAAATGAACACCTATGTCTTTCAGGAAACTGCTGTGACATGAATTTCTTATAAGCAACTTTAAAATCTTTCCTTCTTACCCTTGCATTTTCGGCTCTTATTTTTTTAATCGAATTGTATAAGTTATAAGAAAACAGAAAATGTTCATTATCATCAAACATCTCGGACTCAGAGTTATAAAGTTGTGCATTCCTGTTAACTTTACTTTCTGTTGCGCCCAAAAATAAGAAATGTTGGACACTGTCTTCATCAAATTTATCAGCTACTTCATGATGCGCATCAATATTGTCATCGATAAACACAACATTTCGTCCTTCTAATCCATTTTTTTTCATATATTCTTTAATTGTCTCTCCTTTATCAAGGCTCTCCTTAAATTGCGTTTTAGAATCAATTTTAGGCTCAAATAATGTTTTAAAAGGAACGGTTATTTTTGCTAAGTTCAGTTTCCTTTCTATTCCCAACGCGTGAGAAACAATAATAAAATGAGCATCAGGAAACTTTTGTTGTAACTGATTTAAATGTTCGTTAATTTCAGATTCAACTGCCTCAGTATCAGTTATACCAGCGGAAATATCGCCTTTTTTATATACTAATGTTTCATCAATATCGAATACAAACAAAGGTGGTTGCTGCTGGGTGGGAATAGCCTCCGTCACATCAGCTATCGATGATACAGCTTTCATTTTCATAGGTTGATGGCCAGCTTTCCTTATCTCAAGAGGAACCTGAATTGTTGCTCGATTATTAGTAATCTGGCAATTTGCAGATAAATCCTGATTAAGAGGTTCAATATTGACAGTGTTCAATTTGTCTTTATGCCCACTTTGATTTTTCCTTTCTTGCCCAATACCAGAACACCTACAAGTAACTCCACTTGCCCATTGAGCATTAGGAATACGCCAAGTTGATAAGGTCGTTTTTGTAGATAATTCATTGTCAGTTTGTGCACAACTAGGACCGTCTACATCAAATATGTTATCCAGCTCGATTCGGTATTTTGATTTAAATAAAATGTCAGGTGCAAAACGTTTAATTCGGCTAGCTTCACGAATCTGAAAACTTTCTATAAAGGTACCATCAGTATTATCCAATTTGACTTTTTTGACTTCAAATTTTCGCTTGTATGGTTCTCCGCCCCCAGAGCCATTAAAACTAAACTCTACCTTTTGCCATTTATCAAATTCACAAATATCGCTTTTAAGCTTTTGCTGTTCTACCCACTGTGCTCTGCCCTTCCTGCTATCCCAAACAACATCGTAAGATGCCAATTTGGTATTAGGAATGAGGGATTCTTTGACTGACATAGTTGATCGTAATGTATTGGCTTTTACTCAGTATACTGCTGCATGTATTAACTAAAACTAACCCGTATGATGAATTCAGGTTTATATTAGCGAGTATGAGTAACACAGAGCTAGAAGATAAGAATATTCAACAAAATTGAAATTTTGTGCTTTGATAAATATAGAAGCGCTGGGGTCATAGCATCATATGTACCCAGCGCACATATAAATTGTTAATAAAACGACTTCTTCTCTTCAGTCATCTTCAATAATAAATCACAAGGAGCAAAACGGTCGCCAAACTGAGATTGATAACCTTTCAGCATATCAACTAAATTTGTCACACCAAGCTGATCCATATACTTGAATGGTCCACCTAAGAAAGGTGGGAAACCAATACCGAATATGGCTCCGATATCACCGTCTCTTGGGGATGCGATGATCCCATCTTCAAGACATCTTGCCGCTTCATTGAGCATTTGTACCACACAACGCTCTGCCACCATTTTAGGATCTTTATTCGCCGTAGGATTTAAGCTGAATAGCTTATAAACCGATTCATCAACTTGCTTTTTGCCTTTTTTAGCGGTTTTGCCATAGAGGTAAAAACCTTTCTCACTTTTACGACCTTTACGACCATCATTGAGCAATTTATCAAATGCTTTTGGCGCTTCGAAACGTTCACCTAATTCCTTTTCAAGGATTGGTGAGATCTTAGCTCCAACGTCAATGCCCACTTCATCTAATAGTGTCATTGGCCCGACTGGGAAGCCAAACTTAACTAATGACTTATCAAGGTGTTCAATGCGTTGCCCTTCTAACAATACACTCGCTGCTTCGTTCATATAAAGCGCAAGTATACGATTGACATAAAAACCAGCACCATCTTGAACTACAATCGGCGTTTTACCTTGCTTACGGGCAAAGGCTACTGTGGTATCAATGGTTTGTTGAGAAGTTTTCTTATGAGCTATCACTTCCACTAACGGCATTTTCTCAACAGGTGAGAAATAATGTAGACCGATAACATTTTCAGGTCTTTCTGCAGCTTCTGCGATTTGACCAATCGGTAATGAAGATGTGTTAGAAGCAAAAATCGTATCTTCGCTACATTCACGCTCAATATCTTTCACCATTTGGTGTTTAAGATTTAAATCTTCAAATACGGCTTCAACAACAATATCAGCATCTTTAACACCTTTATATTCTGTTGTTGTAGTCATCAATGCCATGGTCGCATCACGTTCAGATGACTTCATATGGCGACGCTTAACTTTCTTATCGAGCAACTTGTAAGCGTAAGATAAAGCGTTACTTAAGCCATTTTCGTTAATGTCTTTAACACGTGCAGGAATACCAGCTTTTGTGGTTGTTACAGACGCAATTCCACCGCCCATTAAACCACCACCAAGTACAACGGCTTTATTTACTTTTTTAGCATCGGCTTCGCCCGCTTCTTTCTTCATTTCAGTGGTTGCGAAGAAAATACTACGGAGTGCTGCCGACTCTTTGGTCATCACTAAATCAGCAAAATGACGAGCTTCAACATCTAAACCTGCAACCATGCCTTTCGACATACCGACTTTGACACAATCAATGATCTTAGGTGGTGCAGGATAATTTCCTTGAGTCTTTTTATTTACCTGTTTAGCAGCTTGATCAAACATGATGTTTCGACCAAAACTATTTGATTCAAGTATTTTGTTAACGAGAGGCGTTTTACGTTTCGCAGGCTTTTTCTTACCGCCTTTGGCGAGTTCAATAGCCGCATCCAACAGAATTGAGTTAGGAACTACATCGTGAACTAGACCATTTTTTAAAGCTTGCTTAGGACGAAGTTGTTTGCCTGTTAGCATCATATCTAATGCTGTTGCAATGCCCACGAGTCTTGGTAAACGCTGAGTACCGCCACCACCTGGTAATAAACCTAACATGACTTCAGGTAAACCAAGCATGGTTTTAGGGCTATCACTACAAATACGCATATGACATGCCATTGCAAGCTCAAGACCACCACCTAAACAATTACCATGAATAGCTGCGACAATAGGGAAAGGTAAACTCTCTAGTTCAGCAAAAACCTCATGCCCTTGTTTTGACAAGGTTCTAGCGTCTTCAGCCGTTGCACATGCATCAAGCATCTTGATATCTGCACCAGCAATAAATGAATTTTTCTTACCAGAGATGACAACCATGCCCTTAATATTGCGGTCGGCTTTAATCTCCTTGAGTAAATCGGTAATTTCTTCGGCAAATTTTGCTTGAAGTGTGTTCACTGATTCACCCGGCACATCCATAGTCAATACAGCAATGCCGTCATCTCTTCGAGAAAGGTTAAATGTTTTTTCCATCAGTTATCACTCCACTTCTACAATCATAGCTGCACCAAGACCACCAGCCGCACACGCTGTGGCCAAACCCGTTCCACCACCACGGCGTTGTAACTCACGACACACTTGTGTAATCAAACGAGTACCGGTTGCAGCAAATGGATGACCGTAGGCAATTGAACCACCTAGCACGTTAAATTTAGCCATATCAATGTCACCAATGGCACGTGACCAACCCAAGTTATCTTCAGCGAATGTTTTGGACGCAAACATTTTCATGTTCGCTAGCGTTTGAGCGGCAAAAGCTTCGTGCATTTCAATTAAATCTAGATCTTCCAATTGCATACCTGCACGCTCTAGTGCTTTAGGTGTTGCATATGAAGGTCCCATAAGCATGTCTTCCCATACATCAATGGCACTGAAAGCGTAACTCTTAATATAACCAATTGGCTGATAACCTAGAGCTTTCGCTTTACCTTCGCTCATCAAGATAACCGCTGATGCGCCGTCCGTTAATGGAGTACTGTTGGCCGCAGTCACCGTACCGTGCTTTCTATCAAAAGCAGGACGTAATTTGGCATAGCTATCTAAGTTAGAATTAGTACGAACGTTATTATCTCGCTCGATGAATGACTTATAAGGAGGAACGTGAGTGCTCATTACTTCATCATTCAATACACCGGAATCCCACGTTTTTGTGGCTAAAGTATGTGAGCGATGCGCCAGTGCATCTTGATCTGCACGGCTAATATTGTGGGTCTTAGCCATTTGTTCAGCTGTTTGGCCCATGCTTAACCCTGTAGAATATTCAGCAACAGCAGGGGGGACTGGCATCAAATCTTTTAGTCCCAATCTCTTGATGATGTTCCAACGCTGACCAAGCGTTTTGGCCTTGGTCAAATCTACAAGGCCGCGAGCTAGACGTTTTGATACTTGAATAGGTACAACAGATGATGAATCAGCACCACCTGCAATACCCACATCAATATTGCCAGTCAAAATAGATTCAGCCACGTTCACTGTTGACTGAAAACTGGTAGCACATGCACGAGTGACACTGTAAGCATCAGTTCCAATATCCATACCTGTGCCCAAAACAATTTCACGAGCAATATTCGGCGCAGCTGGCATTTGTACAACTTGTCCATAAACAAGTTGCTCAATGATTTTAGGTTCAAGCTCATTGCGAGCAATCATCTCATTGACGACCATTTTACCTAAATCTACTGCTGGTACTCCGTGTAATGCGGTTGCCTGCTTCGCAAATGGAGTTCGAAGACCAGCAACAATAGCGATACGTTCGCCTTTGCTATTAGTGAGCTGTTGCTTACTACCCATGTATTACCCCTGTTCCATTAGTTGCTGATTAAGCATAGTAAATATATATGAGTTCTTACCTGTTGCTTTGTTTTTGAAATCGGTTAAACAGGTCTGACCATAAAATCTGTGATCTGATTCTAACTATTTAAAATCAAGTTTCAAACACTTGTTTATATTTTTAAGTTTAAAAATGAACTTTTACTTGGATCTTGCTATCTATTAGCTATAAATGGTAAAAAATAGCAATACTTTCTGATTACTAGCCTAAATACTAATAAATTACGAGTTACCTCATGCCCTTAAATCGTTTTCAAACTCTGAGAAAATACTTAAATTTAGTGATTCTCGGCCAACCTGTTTTGACCGAAAATTTATTAACTGCACTTGTTGCTGATGGCCACTTACTCGTAGAGGGCCCACCAGGACTTGCAAAAACTCGTGCAGTCAAAGCTTTATGCGATGGTATTGAAGGTGATTTCCATCGTATTCAATTTACCCCTGACTTGCTGCCTGCAGACTTAACAGGTACTGATATTTATCGTGCGCAAACGGGTGCATTTGAATTTGAAGCTGGCCCTATCTTTCATAACCTGATTTTAGCGGATGAAATTAACCGTGCTCCTGCAAAGGTACAATCTGCGTTATTGGAGGCCATGGCCGAAGGCCAAGTTACTGTAGGAAAGACCAGTTATAAGCTGCCTAAGTTGTTTTTGGTAATGGCCACTCAAAACCCATTGGAAAACGAAGGCACATACCCACTGCCTGAAGCCCAGTTGGATCGATTTTTGATGCATTTAAATTTGGATTACCCATCTGCGGCAACTGAAGTTGAAATCTTACGTCAGTCTCGTAAAGAAGCTCAGACTAATAAGCATCTCAAAATGGAGCCTATTAGCCAAGAAGATGTTTTCGCCGCTCGAAACTCTGCTTTGCAAATCCATCTAGCCGAAACGCTCGAAAAGTACATCGTTGATATTGTGATGGCTACTCGTCAGCCACACAAGTACAGCGATAAATTGGCGAGCTGGCTTGAGTACGGCGTGAGCCCTCGTGCTTCTATCTCACTTGAGCGCTGTGCACGTGCTAGAGCTTGGTTGCAAGAGCGTGACTTCGTCTCTCCTGAAGACATTCAAGCCGTCGCACCAAACGTTTTACGTCATCGTTTATTGTTAAGCTATCAAGCGCAAGCTGAAGGCGTCAATGCTGATGACGTTATAAATGAAATTCTTAGCTTAGTTGCGGTACCGTAGGAATAACTCTGAATGAATATAGAGTTACCACTATTTGCCGATGGTATTCAGTTATCGGAAAAAGAACTGTTAGCTTGTCAAAACCTTGCCAAAGCACTACCACAAAGGCATACGAAAGCGAAAGCCGCTTTAGCTGGGCACCGAAGCAGTGCCATTAAAGGCCGTGGAATGGAATTCGCTGAAGTACGTCATTACCAGCAAGGTGATGATGTTCGAACCATCGATTGGCGAGTGACGGCAAGAACAGGTAAAGCGCACACAAAACTCTTTGTTGAGGAACGTGAGCGCCCTATTCTTCTGTTTATCGATCTCAGCCACAGTTTGTATTTTGGTTCACAATTGATGTTGCAATCGGTTCAAGCTGCGCACATTGCGGCAACATTAGGTTGGAACGCCATTAATCATGGCGATCGTTTAGGAGGCATTATTGCTTCAGAAAACGAGCACCTTGAATTAAAACCCAGAAGTCGTCGCCTAGGCATTCTGCAGTTAGTTTCATCTTTGACTAAACTCCATCAACAGCAGCTAAACCATATTGGTGATGAAGATTATCAGCAGGATCATTTAGTCAGTGCTTGCCAACGTTTAAAACGCCTCGCAAAGCCAGGCTCGTTAATTTGGATTATCACCGACGGACAAAACTTTACACCGGAATGTGTTGCCCCGCTGAATGAACTGAAACGTCATTGCGATATCAATGCATTTCTAGTTACCGACCCACTGAGAACCGGTGAACTACCGTTGCCAAGCCAGTTTTCATTGCCGGTTCGTCAAGGAAAGCACAAAACTATATTGACTCAGAGCAGCTATAAAATCTGGTTAGCAAACGAAAAACAAAAACAAAACGAATTTATTAATACGATGAAGCAACTCAAGGTATTTCCAAGAGTGATTAACTCAGGCAAAAAGCTGAGTGAGCAGTTGGAGTTATTACGTTTATGAATGCGTCGAATCCAGCTCTTGCTCAATTAAAGGATATTCAAACTCCAGATGCTATTGGTGTATGGCCTTTAGCTATTGGTTATTGGGTTGCGTTAGTTATCGCAATTTTAGCCATTGTCGGGTTAATTTATTTTTATAAGAAAAACAAGCAACAATCATTAGTTAAGAAAGCAGCCCTCTCTGAGCTCAATCAAATAGAGATCCAAAATACTCAAGAGTTTGCAGTGCAAATCAATGCCATTCTAAAACGAGCTGCATTGAGCTACTTAAAAAGAGAGCAAGTCGCCGCAATTGATGGAGAAAACTGGTACCAATTTTTAGACTCAACACTGACCGAGAGTAAAAAAGGTCAATTCAAAGCCTTGCTCAATCAAAGATACAGTAAGCAAGGCCTATCTAATGAACAAAAACAACAGCTCAAGACACTGGCAATTTTATGGATTAAAAAATCATTACCTCTGCACACCAAATCAAAAAGTGTCTTATTGCTGAGTAAAGCATCATTGAGTCAGGAGGCCAAATGTTAACACTTGCATGGCCTTGGCTATTAATTTTATTACCGTTACCTTTGCTCTTTCAAAAACAACATAAACAAGAAGTTGCCGGTCACCTAAAACTTCCAACCACCAGCACAACACAACTTGTTGGAACCATTCATACTAAGTTTTCTAAACGTTGGTATTGGTTAATGTGGCTACTGTTGGTGCTCGCTATTGCTCGCCCGCAATGGCTCGGAGAACCTATAGAGTTACCCAGTAAAGGACGTGACTTGATGGTTGCTGTGGATTTATCTGGCAGTATGCAAATAGAAGATATGGTATTAAATAATCAAACCGTTGACCGTTTCACCATGATTCAAAAAGTTGTTAGTGACTTTATTGATCGCCGTAAAGGTGATCGAATTGGTTTAATTTTGTTTGCCGATCACGCCTACCTGCAAGCCCCCCTAACCCTTGATCGACGCTCTGTAGCACAATTTTTAAAAGAAGCCGAGATTGGGTTGGTGGGTAAGCAAACCGCAATTGGTGAAGCGATTGGTTTAGCGGTAAAGCGCTTTGATAAGGTGAAGCAAAGTAATCGTGTATTAGTGCTTTTGACAGATGGTTCCAATAACGCTGGCGTGATTGAACCGATCGCAGCGGCCAAAATTGCCGCAGAGAGAGGCATTACTATTTACACCATAGGAGTTGGTGCGGATGTAATGGAACAACGCACCTTTTTTGGTCGTCAACGCGTTAACCCATCAATGGATCTTGATGAAAATACGTTAGAGCAAATTGCAAAGATGACTCACGGAAAATACTTCCGTGCAAAAGACGGTCAGCAATTAGAAAATATTTATCAAGATATCGATAAACTTGAACCTGTTGCCCGCAATCAACAAACCTACCGCCCACGTAGCGAACTTTTCTATTGGCCTTTGGGTTTAATGTTACTGATCAATATTCTACTGAGTCTTGCCAAACTTCCTATATTCAATCGCTTTAAAACAAGTGGAGGTCAACTATGAGCCTTCATTTTATTAGACCCGATTGGCTATGGGCATTATTACCGTTGGCAGGATTGCTTTTTGCGCTCTACAAAACTCAAGGGGCCAGCACTGCTTGGTCAAAATACATCGCACCTCACCTTGCCCATTTATTAGTCGATTCGGGTAAAAAAGAATCAAACAGCTCGATCGTGTATATCGCGATTATTTGGTTGCTGTCTGTGATCGCACTTTCAGGGCCTGCAGTAACTAAGCAAAATCTGCCCGTTTTTGCGAGCACGCAAGGTCGAGTCATTGTGATGGATATGTCTTTATCGATGTACGCCACCGACCTTGTACCTAATCGTTTATCGCAAGCCCGGTACAAGGCAACCGATTTAATTAAGTCCTTAAAAGAGGGCGAAACTGGGCTCATCGCTTATGCGGGCGATGCATTTACTATCAGTCCACTCACTCGTGATAAAGCAACCTTACTGAATTTATTACCAAACTTATCGCCGAGTATTATGCCTGTCGCAGGCTCAAATATTGTTGCAGCTCTCACCAAAGCCAAAGAGTTACTTACGCAAGGTGGTCATATTAAAGGTGACATCATTTTATTTGCTGACGGTATTAAAGCCAGTCAACTTTCTGATGCAAAAGATGTGCTTTCAGGTACCGATTATCGCTTAGCAATTATGACATTTGGCACACCTCAAGGGGCTGCAGTTCGTTTACCTAATGGCGATTTATTGCGTGATAATGCTGATCAAGTTGTTGTCGCAAAAACGGATTTTCATGTGCTATCAGAACTCGCCTCAAATTTTCATGGCATTGTTACTCGAAACCAAGCCGATGACTCTGACACTCAAGACGTTGAGAATTGGTTATCTACTGATGATTCAGCGAAGTTAACAGATTTACAAGGTGAGGCTTGGCAAGATCTCGGCCCGTACGTAGCACTATTAATATTACCGTTATTGCTACTCAGCTTTAGAAAACAATTCAGTGTGGCGTTACTTTTAGTGGGTCTAGGTTTGTCTCAACCTAACACAGCCTACGCAATGGACTGGGACTCATTATGGAAAACTCAGAACCAACGAGCTCAGCAAAATTACGATAACAAAGACTACCAGCAAGCGGCTAAACAGTTTGATGACCCTCAATGGAAAGCCAGTGCCCAATACAAAGCGGGCAATTATCAAGATGCCTTAAGTGGCTTTGAACAAGATAAGTCGGCCAACGGCTTATACAACCAAGGCAACAGCTTGATGCACATGAATAACTTTTCAGAAGCAGAAAAGCGTTATCAACAAGCTTTAAAGCAGGATCCTAACTTTACTGATGCCAAACAAAATTTAGAACTCGCCAAAAAGCTGCAAAAACAACAGCAGCAAAATCAATCGAAGTCTGATAAAAATAATCAAGACAAGGATCAGAAAAGCAAAAAGAAAGACCAAAAAGATCAAAATAAGGACAGTCAACAACAGCAAAATAAAAACCAACAGAACAAACAAAATCAGCAGCAGAATCAGCAAAACCAAAAAAGTTCTGAGCAACAAAAATCAGATTCTCAAAACAAACAACAAGAGAATCAAAAGCCTAATGAGAAACAGAGTCCTGAGCAAAAGAAACAGCAACAAAAAACTAAAAAAGAGCAGGAACGCCAACAAGCTGAGGCTCAAAAGCGTAAACAATCAAAGCAAGAACAAAACAAAGGCAAATCACCAATAGAGAAAATAGATCCAAATAAACCAAAGGATTTACCGCCTGAAATGCAGCGCCAGCTCAAAGCAATCCCAGAGGATCCGCAATTACTCTTGCGCAATAAAATGCAACTTGAATATCAAAAGCGTCGCCAACAAGGCCGATTACCAAAGGAAAGCGAACAGTGGTAAAACGACTCATACTCCTAACGATTAGCCTCTTCGGTTTTATTCATTCAGCCGTTGCACTAACAGCAATTGAAGCCTCTGTTGACCGTAACCCTGTGGTTCAAGGGGAATACTTTGTACTGACGGTAACAGGTGATGATGATTTAGCGGGTAACGCAATCAATACTTCAATATTAGATAAAGACTTCGTCATTGGTCGCACGAGCGTTAACCGCAGCACTCAAATAATCAATTTCGATACTCAGAAGAAAACCAGTTGGCAAATTTTACTGGCGGCCAAGAATAAAGGCATCGCCACCATTCCGGCTTTTAATATCAATGGGGTGAAATCCAATCCAATTGCTTTGCAAGTGGTTACGGATAATAACGCAAAACAAAAGTCGAAAGACGTCTTTATTAAGACCACATTAAAGCACAAAGAAGCGTATGTAGGGCAACTGCTCACATATAACGTAAAGCTTTACTTGGCAGTAGATTTACAACGTGGAGTCCTTAACGCACCTGATGTGGCAAATGCCCAAGTAAAGCAAATTGGTGATGATAAGGATAAAACCGAAGTCGTTAACGGGCGCCGCTTTAGAGTCATTGAGCGAACTTATGGGGTCATTGCTGATAAGCAAGGCACTGTCGATATTGGTGAAGTGAGCTTTGAAGGTGATGTATTAAGCAATGCCCGCCAAGGGTTAGGCATGTTTTCGTTTAATGAAAGTCGCCCTGTTCGAGTAACTTCTCCCTCTCAAAAAATCACCATCTTACCCAAGCCTAAAAGTTATCATGGTGATTGGCTCGTCTCAGATTTAGTCGTATTGAAAGAAAACTGGACTAAGCACGATAAAGATTATGAGTTGGGTGCACCGATAACTCGAACCATAACACTTTATGCTTCAAATACCGACGAAACTAGCCTTCCTGAAATTGAGTCTGTATTACCGAGCAGTATGAAAAGCTATCCAGAAAAGCCTAAACGTAAAACTTATACACGTAACGGTAATATTGTGGGTGAGCTTGTGCAAACCGAAGCTATTGTCCCTACTAAAGCAGGTACTTTTACTTTTCCAGAAGTTAAAATTCCGTGGTGGAATCCAATTCGTAAAAAACAGGAATACGCCACTCTTCCAGCTAAAACCATAGTAGTAAAAGGAAGTGCAACTGCTGCAAATGTAAACCCGATTGTTACCTCAGCTCAAGCTCAATCATCCACCGAATACTCAGCAGGGTACTGGCCATGGCTAACAGCCTTGTTTGCCCTACTTTGGTTAGCTTCAAGCTTTATGTGGCTGAGAAAGCCAAAAGTGGTTCAAATAGCTAACGATGACGTATCTGATATTGGCTTAAATGCAGCTCCAAGCCTAAAAGAAACAGAAAAAGAGATTAGGAACAATTTCGAACAAAATCATTATGGGAAAGTATTAAGCCTACTGCAAAAATACTATTCGGCAAAACTAGGGCGGTCCGTCAACCTTCATCAGTTGACCCAGCTCGCACCTGAGTTGTCCGACCTCATCAGTAAATTGCAGGCCACGCAGTACGGTAAAAACAACGTACAAATAGATATCTCGTTGTTAAATCAAGCACTAAAGATTCACTTTAATTTGAAAGAAAAAGCAAAAAAAGACAGTTTTGTTGATTTAAATCCATAAATTTAACAAACATTAAAAATTTTAGGCTTGGATATAGCTCAAACTAGCATTAAGCTACAGTGCTGACTTTGTCGATTTACATTAATTTTCAATTACAAAGTTATCCAAGTGAACATTACTCTTTTCTAATACTTGGGGTCAGAGAGAAGAGTAAAAATTCTAATAAATTAAAAAAGATAATAAAATGTTTGATAGTTTGCGAAAGAAAAAGTCGGATGATGCGGTCTCTTTAGACATGATAAGCAAACAACGACGTTACGAAAGCCTTGTGCGCGCACTGAACACCGATATATACCGATATGCATATTGGTTAACCGGTAACAAGCACATTGCTGAAGATATAACACAAGAGACCTTTCTACGTGCTTGGAAAGCTTTAGACTCTTTAAAAGACGATAAAGCCGCAAAAGCATGGTTGATTACTATCTTGCGTCGGGAAAATGCCAGACGTTTCGAACGAAAGCAGTTCGACTATTCTGATATTGAACAGGATCACTTGGAAGATGTGTTTTCTGGAAGTAATGAGGACCATGCGGAACAATATTTACTCAGAAAACAAATTGGAAATTTAGAAGTGGAATATCGTGAGCCATTATTACTGCAAGTTGTTGGCGGTTTTAGTGGTGAAGAGATTGCCGAGATTTTAGATTTGAACCGCAATACTGTTATGACCCGACTATTTAGAGCCCGTAATCAGCTGAAAGAAGCATTAGAGAAACCTGAAGTTCGAGGGCGAGCAAATGGATGATTTAGAATTCCGACGTAAGGTATTTTCCGACCCCAATAGTCAGGAGCCTGACTTTTTGCAAGCGATTAATGATAATGCTGGGCGGAAAGACACACTCAACAGTGTTAAAGCATTAAATGATAGAATTAGTGATGCTTTAAACGTTGATACACCTGATGGTATGGCTGAGCGTTTAATTCTCAGGCAGCAACTCAAACAGCATCATATTCATAAGCGCAAAACAGGGTTTACGCTTGCAATGGCAGCATCGGTAGCCTTTGTAGCAGGCATTGCGTTCACTTTATTAAGAAATGCGCCTGTTGACTTAACAGAACACGCTATTGCTCATGTTTACCATGAAGATGTCGCAATGTCAGCTGACCAAGATATTGGTTTTAGCGACCTTAATAAACAGTTGGTTTCGCTGGTAAGTATGAAAGGAGCTCACTTTACTCAACAACCGGGTGAAGTGCATTACTCGTCATACTGTGATTTCCAAGGTGTTAGAAGCCTTCACATGGTTATGCAAGGCCAAGACGGTAAAGTGACTGTCTTTATCGTGCCTGAAGAGAAACGCATGCAGTTTGAAAAGTCATTTTCAGATAAGAAGTATCAAGGCATGACTTTCAAAAAGGACGGCGCTTACATGGTATTAGTTGGCGAAGATAAAGCTGACTTAAACTATGTGAAGAAAGAACTGGAAGGCACGTTTATCTAATCGAGATAAGTTTCGCATAAAAACAGCTGCAATTGTGAATTGTGGCTGTTTTTTTATGTGCTTAATTTGTAGAATGTCCCCGTTATTTCATCTGTATTTGTTTTATGACTGATTTTAGTATTTTCAATAAGACCACAAGCCAATCTTTTAAACAGCAAAAAGGCTTTATCAAAAGAGTGTTGAATGGCAAGAATTTAAATTGCCCTGAATGTGGTAAAGATTTAGAGCTGATTTTGCCTGCAAAAAAAGATGCCGTTAAGAATCCGGGGATTTATTGTAAGAAAGGCTGTACTGATATTGAGTTGGATATGGATGCTGTTCAGGTATAGATGCTTTGTTTAGCATCATAATATGACTTTTTGCTCGTCGCACTCATGAAAATGGGTGCCCAGTGACTTTTGCTCTTTTCTTAAAAGCAAAACTTCTGCTAAGTTTAAAAACCTTGGACTTTCAGTCCAAACCTGACCAAGAAAGGAGTCTACAGCAACTCCTCTCTTGAATCTCTCCATGCCGCCCCGCAAAGTTAAGCGTTATTCCTCTTATGGCACAAAATACCTAACGCTTCTGATGGTGCATCCATGCACCCCAGAATCTAGCGCAGCGTCCATGCTGCGCTTACGCTATTTTTCACCAACGATGAATAACAACTTTGCCATGAGGAATCATCGCAGCCTGCAAGGTTTTCGAAATATCTCAGGTTATGAAAGAGCAAATCTGAATTTACTCAAATGATGCTTAAGGGCTGAATGTTCCCGTCGAAGCTGTTGAAGATATTGTTGAATGTAAAATGACGTGGGCGAGACATGGACGTCGAGCCAAGCTCTGGGGTACAGGATGTACCATCAGAGCTGTTAGGTATTTATTCAACAATATCTGAAACGCTTAGCTTCGTTGGGGCGGCACGGGATGATGCAAGAAGGGATTTGCTGGAGAATCCCTTTTTGCTCGGGTGTGGGCGGAAAGCCCACGACTTTTAACCTAGATAAATCAGTTGATAAATGGCATAACACTACAACCTGATGTTTTTATAGGCCGAGTCTATGAAATTGCGAGGTTCTACCATTCACCCATTAGGTGAAGCTCCAAATACACAACTAT
>NZ_JAFEUN010000066.1 GCF_016900895.1 Parashewanella hymeniacidonis | reverse complement strand
GTGGACTTCTCAGCGCCAATTCTTCTTTGTTACATTAGCTTGAAAGAATCCCGATATTCCTTCGCTAATGCGCCTCAAAGAATTGGCGCTGAAAAAGTCCTGAAACATGCATCTTCAGGTATCATGGGTATAAACTTCAATTCGAACTCAGAACCAAGCAATATCGACCTCAAGCCGTTAAAAGGGTAGAAATCCCTAAAGATGACGGAGGGTTCAGAAAGCTTGGGATACCGACCGTTCGAGACCGTATTGTCCAGCAATGCCTAAACGATATCATGAGCCCAATCTTCGAAGAGTAGTTTCATCCATCAAGTTATGGATACAGATCGAACAGAAGTTGTCACGATGCCATAAACAAAGCCACCATGTTCATGCGTCAATATGAGCTAAAACATGTGGTGGATATGGACTTATCCAAATGCTTTGACTTACTCGACCATGAGATAATCATAAAGAGTGTAAGCAAACGGATAAAAGACGGCAGCATCTTAAGGCTGATAAAAGCGTTCTTAGAAAGTGGTGTCATGGTCGAAGGTGACTGGCAAGCGACAGTAACAGGCAGTCCGCAAGGGGGTGTTATCAGCCCTTTGATAGCGAATATCTATCTTGATGCCTTTGACCAAGAAATGAAAAATCGAGGTCACAGAATCGTAAGATATGCGGATGATATTTTGATACTGTGTCGCAGTCATAAAGGTGCAGAAAACAGTTTGCAGCAAGCGACAAAGCTACTCGAAAAGGCGCTTAAACTTACGGTAAATAAAGGAAAAACCCACATCGCTTACAGTGATGAGGGTGTTAAATTTTTAGGGGTGGAGATAGGCAGTAACAGCACGAAAATCCAAGCTAAGAAATTAACAGCGTTTAAAGCCAAAGTAAAAGCCCTGACAAAACGTAATGGTGGAAAACCGTTATCTATGGTCATAAAAAAGCTAAACCCGCTTCTAAGGGGCTTTAGTCAATACTTTCGAATAGCGAATATTAAGAAAGAGTTCCAAAAACTTTCGGGGTGGTTAAGGCGAAGACTAAGAAGTATTCAGCTGAGACTGTGGAAGAAAGCGACGAAACTGCATCGTAAGCTGAAACAGCGGGGTTACAAACCGCCGTTCAAGTTTATTCAGATGAGAAGATGGTCAAGCTCACGAAGTCCATTAGCGAGTTGGGCGATGCCCAATAAGTGGTTTGATGAGCTGGGACTCTTTAACTTAGAAAAGGTACAAACGGGATATGTGTTCAGTACGAAGTAACTGAATAGAATTAAGCAGGAGCCGTATACGAGAACCGTACGTACGGTTCTGTGAGAGGGATGAGGCAGTGATGCCTCACCCTACTCGATGTTTAACGAGTTTAAGCATCAGCAGATGTATAAAATTCTCTAAGAGTACTTTTTGTCGGTTTGTCATTTTTGATGGTTTGCTCAATGACCCTTTCAATGAGTTCGTCGGTTATTTCTTCTGCAGCCCCCCCTTTAGTTATCTCCGTCTTTAAATTTTTGGCAAAAGCAATGGCGAAATAACCTGAGTAGCGAGCGCAATTTTTGGAATCGAAATAACTTTGCCAATGAGTGCGGTATTGAGTAACGTTTTCACCGCACGCATATTTATAAGCCTTTGGCTCTATCATAAATATCTTTTTCGGAGTAATGATCAAACAAGTCGCATGATCTGCTCTTTTACCAATATGCTTAAAAAAAGGAAGCATACGCAACAATTTAAAAATTCCACCTCTGTAGCGCTCTGATACTCCATAAGGACATACAACAACTTTCCCTTCTTCAAGGTTTTCACTAGCGTTAGTGAGTTCAGTATTAAGATCTGTAGGAATATTATTGAGGGGAGTGCCATTAACATTCTGCTGATATTGGATTTTAATGGGTAGCTCATTACATTCTATTTTTTGAGATAAGTGTGGGATTATTTTTTGTGTATCTACTCGTTGATTAAGGTTACTCAGATCTTTATTATTTTGAGCGTTCTCTATCGCCTTAAGGTGTCTCTGTGCCTCTGGGTTATTCATATTAAGTGAGTCTTGCTCTATAAACTCAATCTCTGGTGCTATTGAGCTACTCGTTTCAGAAGTTGGTTGAGCTTCAACTGAGGAACCTTTTGGAGTATCACCTTTAAGTGGTTTAGACGAGGCCGGAGGTAATGTCTGGCTTAGCATTGGTTTTGCTGGGTTTTGACTTTGAGAAAGGTCATCAACTAAAGAGCTTTGCAGTGAAGCCCTACCATTTTTGTTTTCTGTATGCGGAGTAGCTGATTGTTCGCCAGAAAATGAATGTGCTGAAGATTGCCATATAGGAGTAGGTATACGGCCAATATTTCCCTTAGAAGATGTATTCGTAACTGTATACTTATTATTACTTGAAATAAGCTCTACTTCTGCTTGCTCCAATTCTGCTTGCTTCAAGCGTGAAGATTCATCCAACCCTTGAGTCATGGAGTCGGTGACTGCTTTCAAACCAGCTAAAGCATATGTCATAATGAGTCCACTACGTTTTAAATATACATAAATTGGATATGAGATTTATGCATAATTATAACTCTTTAAGTCTTTAGGTGCCTTGTTTATAAAAGTTTCTTAATCTTCCCTTTAAAGCAAGTTTATAAACTAAAGTTTAAGTCTTCAGTTTTGGAGGCCGTATTTACAGAAATGTGATTAGGGTTGCGTTTTAGATTTGAGTCCCTAATAATCCGATATAAGCAGTAGCAAAGGTTTAAGACGGAAAGCATTAATGAAACTTACACGGATGCTCACAAAAAAGTTAGCCAGTTTTTGGTTAGGTTCATTAATTGCTGTGGCAGTTGTTTTTCTTATTGCTGCACTGCTGAGCTTCTTTCATCTTGCCAACCGTATGCAACAACAGCAAGTAACTGAATTACAAGAAATGCTTTTGCAACATCACCACCAGCATCTCACTTGGGAATTGGACGATTGGTTACCTCCCGTATTAATGAGTTATAAAACAGTAACATTTGAGCTAACCCAAAATGGACGCTCCTTATTTCAGTATCAAGGAAATATTCACACACCGTTTGTAACCGAATACCATAAAGCTTTCGATCCTGAGCATAAAGTTGTTATGCACGTCACCCTTGAGTCACCTTACGTCTTACATCGTGTCGATGGTGTAGAAGTTGCTATTATTCTTATTGCGTTAAGCTTAATAGGGTTATATGTTCGCTATGGTTTTAATTGGCTCTATAAGCAACTGTTTGGTGTCGAAGAACTGGTGGCTCGTGGACAAATGGTCCTCAACGGTGAGCATCACCGTGCGCTCGAAAATAGAGGTAATGGTCAACCTAGAATCATTAACCGTGCGCTTACTCAATTACTTGAGGAGTTACAAGATGCGCATAAAGAACGTTCAAGGTTTGATAAGTTTATTCGCTCAAATACCTTTCTTGATGCGGACACAGGAATAGGGAACCGCTTATACCTGAAAAATCGAATTGCAGCTCTTTCTAATGATTACGGCATGCTATCTCATGGTGTCATTTACTTGCTTGAAATGGAAGAGCTTGATGTACTTCAACAAGATGCAGGTGAAGCGGCGATCATTGAGTATTTAACAACATGTGTTACTGCAATTGATAGTGCGTTAAAAAACCAAGCCAACAGTTTTATCGCAAGACGAGAATTCAATCAATTTGCAATTGTTATTCCGCAGATATCTCTACTTGAAGCAGATAGTATTGCTGCCAAGGTACTAAGCATATGCCAACGCATTCCTATGCCAGAAGGTTTTAAGCTTGATAATTTTTATCATATCGGCGGCGCATACTTTAGCGTGCAAGATAAACCATCACAGCTTATTGAAGAAGCTGAAATGGCGCTTAGAGCTGCTCAGTATCAAGGTAATAACAGCTGGTTTATGTACGACAAAGGAAGTGTTGATCAAGAGTTTGCCAAAGGCTCTGTTCGATGGAGAGCATTGCTGGAAATGGCGTTAGAGAAGAAAAGGTTTGTTCACTTTGCGACTCCAACACTCGATTTTGATGGGGAAATATTGCATCAAGAAATCTTCGCTCGTTTACGTGAGAAAAAAGACAGTTATATACGTGCGACCCAATATGCTCCGATGGCCGTGAAGTGTGGTTTAATGCCCCAAATTGATCGAATGCTCATCAATGAATTATTTGATAAATACCTAAAGCACAAAAAGTATCAGGGTCAACATTATTGTATTAATTTAAGTCTCGACTCAGTGATGAGTGAACAGTTTGTTAGCTGGTTAAAGACAACCTTATTAGAGCACCGAAACCACGTTTCAAATCTCATTTTTGAGGTAAATGAGTCTGCGGCTTTTAAGCACAGTGAACAATTGAAACCAGTATTTAACATCATCAGAAAAATGGGCGCAAAAATCAGCGTTGATTTTGTCGGGCAGCAAGTTGTCGGGAGCCAGTACCTGAAGGAGTTACAAGTTGACTTCATTAAGTTGCATCCATCCATTATTAGACAAATTCATTTACGTCCAGAAAACCAGCTATTCGTGAGAAGTTTAATTGGTGCGTTGTTCAAAACAGAAATACAAATTCAAGCTGAGGGTGTAGTGAGTTTCGAAGAGTGGCAAATCTTGAAAGTTCTTGGTGTAACAGGTGGGCAAGGACCGTACTTTCAAGAGTTAAAAGAACTTTAATTATAGGTAAGTTTACAAATTGTTTAAGCGAAGTTTCCGTGTATATACCCATGATACCTGAAGATGCTCGATTTCAGCGAGAATGCACAACTTGCTAATCAAGGCGACAGTGTGCGGCAATAGTGAGCTATTGTTAGCACTGGCAACGAAGAGTAACAAGCTGTGCAACTCGCACTGCGTGGACTTCTCAGCGCCAATTCATCTTTGTTACATTAGCTCGAAAGAATCCCGATATTCCTTCGCTAATGCGCCTCAAAGAATTGGCGCTTAAAAAGTCCTGAAACATGCATGTTCAAGTATCATAATGGTATGGACTCTCCCCACTCCTCTTCGGCGTCACAATGCGCCATGATATGTTGAGGAAAAAGCGACAAAACTTAATGAGGAGAGTCACATGGCTAAAATAACAATTGGGTTAGATATTGCAAAGAACATTTTCCACATGGTGTTTATTAGTTCATCAGGCAAAGTGCTTAAACGTGCAAAACGTAAGCGTAAAGAGTTGCTTAATTATTTAGCGAATACTGAGTCGTCTTTGATTGTCATGGAAGCCTGTGGCAGTTCGCATTACTGGGCGAGAGAATTTAAAATGGTTATGGCCTGACTATTAGTCATAATTTAAAAACTGAAATACCCATTGATATAAATAACGAAAGTTAAGTTACTCAAGACCAGTTACAACTGATGACATTCATCAATAACGCCTGTAAAAAGATAATAATTACTCTTTACTCCCAATTAAATTCAATCAAACTTGACCTTGTACTATCAATTAATGGAGAATTGTCAATTAATTGGCCAACTCAGAGTTGTGCGCGAAGTATACTTATAATAATCATAAAGGCGTTTGTATGAGTGCTGGGTTGTATCAAAAGCTGGCTTTTTGGAAGCAATCCAAGGAGCGAGTCAATATTGGTGTGTTTTTAACAAAAAGCACTCTTTGGTTAGCAGTTCTTAATGAGCAGAGTCATCCTCAATATTCATCTGTAGATTTTGATGGAGATTGGTATCAAGCGTTTTCACAGATTCAGCAGCGCTTTCCAAGCGCCAGCCTCTCAATCGTTCTGAGTTCTGAGTTTTATCAATTGATTCAAGTCGATAAACCTAATGTTGATGAATCAGAGCTTAAAGCAGCGCTCATTTGGGCCGTAAAAGATCTTGTAAATGTTCCTCCGGCTAATATACATCTTGATTATTTTGATACGCCTGTAGCCGCTAATGGAAAGATCAATGTCGTGGTCACAGCCAAAGACGCGATACAAGACATTGCGCTTGCAGCCAAAAAGCATAATGTACACATCAAGCAAATCAGTATTGAAGAGTTACTTCTACCAAAAATTTCTAATGATGTAGACCAAGCCAAGCTTGTACTTTGTCATTACGAGGGAGGGGAGTTGCTTTTATCCATCGTAAAAAACGACGCTATCTATTTGCAGCGAAGAATTCGTGGATTTCATGCTTTAGATAAAATGAGTCGTGAAGATTTAAGTTATGGTGCAACAGATAATCTGAGTATTGAAATTCAACGCTCGATGGACTTTTATGAAGGGCAGTTGAGACAAGCCCCAATCAAGAAAATTACTGTGGTGATTGATAATGTTGCCGAGGATTTAGCCGACTTATTAAAGGTGAATTTTGCACAAACAGTCGAAGTGGTAAAAGTCGATATCGTGAGTGCTTATTTATCCGGATTAACGCTCGTTGAAACTGAGCAAGAAGTCGCTGAGGTGAGCCAATGAGTCAAACACCTTTAAAGCTAAGCATCAATCTTTATTCTTCTGAACTGTTACCAAAAAAACTCAAGCTTTCGTTTGCTCGGCTGACTGCAGCCTTAGTTTTGGTTCCCTTAATTAGCGGTCTTTATTTCGTCGTGAATTATATCGAGAAAGTAGAGGTTCAATCACAAATCGCTCATGCTAACCAACTAAAGCAACAGTTAACTCAAAAACAAGACACATTAAAAAAGCAGCTTGAATTACATAAACCAACGCAGGCGCTTTTAGGTGAAGTGGCAAATACTCGACAACGCCTTGAGCTTACCCAAAAGCTGATTTCCAATGTAGGAAACTCCGACCAATTTCAAAGCAAAAGCTACCAAGTACTATTAGAAGATCTCGCCGCAACGGCAGATGGCAGCACTTGGTTAACTCACATCATAGTTGAAGGGAAAAAGGTTAATCTTACTGGTCAAACACAGCAAGCTGCAGCAGTGCCTGCATGGATTAAACGTTTAGGTAAAACATCAGCATTAGCGGGCGTCAGTTTTAATCAGCTTCTTGTTAGTCGAAATCAAGATAATGTGTTGCAATTTCAAATCAATTCGCAATCTGCGCCGCAGGGAGAAGTAAAATGAAAGCACTTTTCCTGAAATGGCAACAAGCCTTTGATTTATTAACTCAACGTGAACGAGCGCTAATTGGGTTATCAACATTGATCATAATAGGTTGGCTCTCTTGGTTACCAATAGAGAGTATCCTAAAAGACGTTTCTGCTAAAACGCAGCAATTGAAACAACTTGAGATGGATAATGATGTCACTCAACAGTTAAATGACAGTTATTATCAAGCACTTCTTAAAGACCCTAATAAAGAGTTTCAACAGCAGTTACAAGGTTTAAATCAACAGCAAAACTTATTAGAAGACAAGCTAAAAGCACAGGTTGTTGATATGGTTCCTGCAGAACAAATGCCTGTTCTGTTAGAGCAAATCCTGGATAAAACCAGAGGAAATACATTGCTTTCCCTTGAGTCTATTGCACCGACATCCTTATTAGACACAGATGTTAGCAATGCGCCTAATTTGTACCGTCACGGTATAAAAATCAAATTAAGTTCAAGTTACTTTGATTTTCTTGATTTTGTAAAAGCGGTTGATTCAATGCCTAAAAAACTATATTGGCAAAGGTTAGATTATCAAGTAAAAGACTACCCAAAAGCAGAAGTTGAGCTGGAATTGTATTCGTTAAGCCTATCTAAGGAGTTTATTCGTGTTACACAAAACTAACTTAGTCATGCTGTTGTCAGGCTTGCTTTTTTTACCTCAATTACAAGCTAAATCTGAAATATCTATTGATCCAACTCGACCAGGCGTTGTTGTGACTCATTCAACGTCAACCAAAGAACAAACATCAGCTTGGAAGTTGACGAGTATAGTGATGGGCGATAAACCGTTCGCCATTATAGATGATCAGATTAAACAAATTGGCGATAAGATTCATGGCGTAAAAATTACGTCTATAACGTCAGGTTCAGTAACACTTTCCGATGGGCGTGAATTGGCGCTTTTTGAGTCAGTAATAAAGCACAAAGGATAATAACAATATGACTTTAAATATAATTCTTATTTCATGTATCGCTCTGTCATTAGTAGGGTGCCAAAGTGCTTATCGAGCTGAGCCTAAAGCGGCTAAGGCTGAGTTAGACCAAGCGATCATGTCCGCAGACGCTAAATCAAAAACACGTTCACTGACACCGCCGCCACCTTTACCACAAGCTGTTCAGCAAGAGTTATCAGCAGACTCACTACTTGAGGAAACGAGCCGTAGAATCCAAGAGAAGCGTTTTGACGTTAATGCCAAAGACGTCGACGCCAAGGTGTTTTTTGCAAGCCTAGTACACAACTCACCTTTCAGTATTGTCGTACATCCTCAAGTGACAGGAACCATTTCCCTATCGCTAAAAGCTGTAACTTTGTCGGAAGTCCTTCAGGTTGTTCAAGATATCTATGGTTATGAAGTTCGCCGCCAAGCACGTATTTTACGTGTCTACCCTGCAGGATTAAGAACAGAAACATTCCCGGTTAATTACCTTTATATGCAGCGCCAAGGGACATCGCTAACCTCTGTGAATTCAGGGCGTATTTCTGACAATAACCAGAATAATGGTGGAAGTAATAACAATAATAGTAACGGCGGTATTGGTAATAACAATAATTCGAATAATAACCAGAATGGTGAAAACGGCAATAATAACTCAGTAACCAATGGTACCTTTATTCGTACCACGAATGAGACTGATTTTTGGAAGGACTTACAAAATACATTAAGTTCAATTGTGGGGAGTGAAGGACAGGGCCGTCAAGTTGTAGTGACCCCTCAAGCTGGATTAGTTACTGTAAGGGCTTACCCTGATGAGCTTCGTCAAGTACGCGTGTTTCTCTCAAAAGCTGAGTCACACTTGCAAAGACAGGTGATCTTACAAGCGAAGATCATCGAAGTTACTCTGTCTGATGGATATCAGCAAGGGATTCAGTGGCAGCAGCTTAGTGCAACAGCTGGCAGTGGCGGAAATACCAGTATTGGCTTTGAGACGTCATCACCGACTGAATCGTTTGGTAATCAAATTACTCGAGCGATTGGCGGTGTAGCAGGACTAACAGTCAAAGGCTCTGACTTTGAAGCGATGATCAACCTGCTCAAAACGCAGGGTGATGTTGATGTGCTGTCCAGTCCAAGAGTAACCGCTTCAAATAATCAGAAAGCAGTTATTAAAGTAGGCTCAGACGAATATTTTGTGACAGAGGTTTCATCCAATGTAGTGCAATCTTCAAATGGTTCAGCACCTATAACTCAACCAGAAGTCGAACTTACTCCATTCTTCTCTGGTATTGCACTGGATGTGACACCACAAATTGATGATGATGGTGGTGTACTGTTGCATGTTCATCCATCAGTGATAGACATTAATGAACAGACGAAAAGCATAGAAATAGGTGATGAACCCTTAGTATTGCCATTGGCACACAGTCAGATCCGTGAATCAGATACTGTGATTAAAGCGAAGACCGGTGATGTGGTCGTAATTGGCGGATTAATGAAGACTGAGAAAGTTGATCAAGTTTCTAAGGTACCACTATTAGGTGATATTCCTATCATTGGCCAAGCATTTACAAACCGTAAAAAAGTGAACCACAAGACAGAATTGATCATTTTGCTTAAGCCAACGGTTGTGGGTGAAGGCTCGTGGAAAACCGAACTTGAGCGTTCTCGAGACCTGTTAAATCGCTGGTATCCAGAAGATTAGTCTGGAATATACCTATGTATGAGCAGCATTTTGGTTTAACTGAACTCCCATTTTCGTTGACGCCCGACACAAGTTATTTTGTTGGGCTTGCTCCTCATGTCGAAGCTATTCAAGTGTTGCAAGCGGCATTACAAATGGGAGAAGGTTTCATCAAAGTGACGGGTGAGGTCGGTAGTGGTAAAACATTATTGTGTAGAAAGCTACTCAATGAACTGCCTAAACAGTTTCAATGTGCCTATATACCGAATCCATATTTAACTCCTGAGGAGTTGAATTGGGCCTTAGCCAGTGAATTAAATATCAAGTTTAAACAGAACGTGAATCAAATTCAGCTGAGCAATTTAATTCAACAAAAACTGATTCAATTAGCAGCAGCAAAAAAAATTGTGGTATTAGTGCTAGACGAAGCACAGGCAATACCCAGTGAGACATTAGAAGCACTCAGGCTTTACACCAATTTAGAGACAGAAAAGCGCAAGCTGTTACATTTAGTGATGTTTGGGCAGCCAGAATTGGATCAGCGTCTAGCGACTAACGAATTTAGACAGCTACGTCAGCGGATCAGTTTTAGTTACGGTTTGCGTCTACTCACTAACGATGAAGTGCATAACTATATTGAGCAGCGTTTAAGAGTTGCGGGCTTAAAAGGTGCAAATTTACTGACCCCTAGCATAAGTGAAGCTATCGCCAATGCTGCACGTGGTACACCAAGATTAATCAATATTTTAACTCACAAAGCCCTATTGCTTGCTTTTGGGGAAGGTGCACATCAACTCTCTCGTCAGCACATTTTAACGGCCGTATTAGACACCGAAGATGCGACAAAAGTAGCTATGCGTCCCAAAAAAATTGTTTGGGCTTATGGTATTGCTGTTGGCTTATTTGGTGCTGTGGTTTACGTTCTTTCAAGTAGAGGTTTTCTATGAGTGTTATCAACAAAATGTTGAAGGATTTAGACAACCGCCAACAACCCCATGGTATTGAAAATATTTCAGCAGCGCAAAAGTCATCGCAACAGGTGAAGCCAAATCGATTGCCATGGATTTTAATTGTGCTCATGCTTATTGCTAGCGTGAGTTATTACTTGTTTCAGAAAACAGTCTCAACAGAAACGGCGCCTAAATCGACAAATAGCCAAGTTTTAGCGGAGAAGCCATTCAGAGGGAAATCACTCAAGGACAAACCTGAGGCTCAAGCTGCTGCAGAATTAGAACCGACAGTGATCACTAAAGTGAAAAAACCTTTGAGTGAATCAAGTACTGAAGATAAGACATCTAAAGCGATTAATACCAACGTGGGCGATCGTTTTCCGAATACAAAAAAGATTGAGCAACGTAAGCAGCAACAAGCCACTCGAGCAAATGATAAAAAAAATGGCTTTGATGCAACCCCTCATGAAGCAAAAACCACGTCTGCTCAGCCTAAAAAAAACCTTCAGATTGTGGCGCAAAGACAATCACAGATAAAGCCTGTCGATAGCGTGTTAGAAATAAAAGAAGTGAAGTTATCGACTCAAGAATTAGCAAATAAATTTGCAAAGCAAGCACTGTCTGCAGAACTATCAGGTGAGCTGTCGACTGCAAGAGAAAATTACGCCAAAGCACTCGCACTAGATAAAGCAAAGCATTCAGTTCGCGCAAAGTTAGCGGCACTTTATTACGGCGAGCATGACAATCGTCAAGCAGTGCAATTACTTGACGACGGCATTAAGCGATTTCCTAGCCAATCAGAGTTCAAATTACTCCTTGCCAAGATACAAGCTAAGGATAATAAACCGCTTCAATCGTTAAAAACCTTAAACACTATTGCTGATACGGATAATCTAGCGGCAGAAAAGTGGGTGCAGCAAGGCACGATTGCTCAGCAACAAAAACAATACTTACTGGCCATTAAAGCGTTTCAAAAGCTGACGAGTTACGAACCATCTCAAGCTCGATGGTGGCTTGGTTTAGCTTATAACCAAGACGCATCTGGGCAATACCCTTTAGCCGTAAAGTCATACCAACGTGCGCTTCAGCAAGCGAATTTATCTCGTGCGAGCAGGGAATACATTGTATCTCGTCTTTCACAAATCACCCATTATAAATAGGAAGCAGAGCTTTATATGAAACCTAAGTTAAAAAAACGTCTTGGTGATTTGTTAGTAGAAAACGGGATTATTAGTGAAGAACAGCTGATGGAGGCGCTGGCGGAGCAGAGGAGCTCAGGAAAAAAACTGGGTAAAACGCTGATCGATTTGCGCCACATTTCTGAAGAACAGTTACTGACCTTCTTGTCTCAGCAGTTGAACTTACCGTTTCTTGATATCAGTCGCCGCCCAATTTCTGCCGAAGTTGTAGCACTTTTACCTGAAGTTCAAGCTCGCCGTTATCGAGCTTTGGTGATCGAAGCGGATGATAGCTCTGCTAAAGTGGCAATGAGTGATCCGGCGGATCTGCAAGCACTCGATAATATTGAGTCACTACTTGCACCAAGAAACATCAATCTTGCTGTTGTACCTGAACAACAGCTGTTAAATGCGTTTGATACGCTTTACCGTCGAACACAAGAAATCGCCCAAATAGCGGAAGAACTAGAACAAGAATACGCTGCG
This sequence comes from Parashewanella hymeniacidonis, assembly GCF_016900895.1. Classification (GTDB taxonomy): domain Bacteria; phylum Pseudomonadota; class Gammaproteobacteria; order Enterobacterales; family Shewanellaceae; genus Parashewanella; species Parashewanella hymeniacidonis. The sequence goes on along the minus strand of NZ_JAFEUN010000066.1, from coordinate 13,666 downwards.
GATGATCTGTTTGATTTAGGTGGATTGACTGCGGGTGATTCAGATAATGAAACGACAGTTGTCAAACTCTTGCAGTCGATTTTTGAAGATGCCGTGCAAATGCGTGCTTCGGATATTCATATTGAGCCTGGTGAGAACAAGTTATTTATTCGGCAGCGTATTGATGGCCAGCTTCAAGAAAACATTTTAAACGAGGCGAACATCTCTTCAGCTCTGGTATTGCGCTTAAAGTTAATGGCAGGGCTGGATATATCTGAAAAGCGTTTACCACAAGACGGGCGCTTTCACATTGAAATCCGTGGTCATAAAATTGATGTACGTATGTCGACCATGCCGATATACCATGGTGAGTCTGTGGTGATGCGTTTACTTGATCAATCTGCAGGTCTACTAACACTTGACCAAACAGGTATGCCAGCAGATATGCTTGAAAAAATCCGTCGCCAAATTAAGCGTCCACACGGTATGTTACTTGTTACTGGGCCAACGGGTAGTGGTAAAACGACCAGCTTGTATGGTGTTTTGAGTGAACTAAACACGCCAGATCGTAAAATCATTACGGTAGAAGATCCTGTCGAATATCAATTACCAAGAATCAACCAAGTACAAGTGAACCATAAAATTGGTTTGAACTTTTCTAATGTGCTTCGTACCACTTTGCGTCAAGATCCCGATATTATCATGGTCGGTGAGATGCGTGACAAAGAGACCGTAGAAATTGGTCTTCGTGGCGCATTAACCGGTCACTTTGTATTATCAACCTTGCATACCAATGATGCAGTAACCAGTGCCTTACGTTTGCTTGATATGGGTGCAGCGAGTTATTTAGTTGCTAGTGCGTTACGAGTCATTATTGCTCAGCGGTTGGTTCGACGGGTTTGTCAAAATTGTGCGGTCGATTATCAACTCAGTCATCAAGATCTTATTTGGCTCATGAACGTCACCAGTAAAGACTTTAGTAATGCCAAACTTAAAGTCGGCACAGGCTGTCAGAACTGTAACCACAGCGGATATCGTGGTCGAATTGGTGTTTTTGAAATGCTTGAGTTGGATGATGAACTGGTGGATGTCATGCGTAGCGGCAATCCACAAGACTTTGCTCGTGCAGCCAAAAATAAGCCTGATTTTGTACCACTTGCTCAAGCGGCATTGGATTATTTGTATCAAGGCATGACAACCATTGAAGAAGTAGCCAAATTAGTTGAAACCGTTAACGAGACAAAACAACCTGCTTCTGTAATTAAAGCGGCATTAGAGGAATAGAATAGTCGATGGCATGGTTTGAATACCGCGGCCGCGATGGTAGCGGCCAAGAAGTAAAAGGCAAGCTTGAAGCGCAATCTGAAAATGCCGCTGCTGATCTCTTAATGGCACGAGGTACGATTCCGCTTGAAGTGAAACCGCATAAAGAGGCGCAGCAATTTGATGTAAGCAGCCTATTTCAAGGTAGAGTCAGCTTGGAAGAACTGCAAATCTTCACGCGACAGCTTTATTCGTTAACCAAAGCGGGCATTCCGATATTGCGTTCGATTGCGGGCTTGGCTGAAAGCACCCATTCTCCAAGAATGAAAAAAGCCCTTGCTTCTGTTTTGGAACAATTAACTTCAGGGAGGCCGTTGTCATCGGCGATGAATCAGCACCCCGATGTGTTCGGTGCGTTATATGTTTCTATGGTTCATGTGGGTGAAAACTCGGGTAAATTAGAAGAAGCGTTAATTCAGCTTTCAGGCTATATCGAACGGGAACAAGAGACTCGGCGTCGAATTAAAGCCGCCATGCGCTACCCAACGTTTGTGCTTGCGGCTATTGCCATTGCTATCACAGTGTTAAATATTTTGGTTATCCCCAAGTTTACCGATATGTTCAGCCGCTTTGGTGCCGATTTACCTTGGGCTACCAAAGTATTAATTGCGACCTCTAATGCGTTTGTTAATCACTGGGTATTGATGCTCATTGGATTGGTTGGCGCAATCATTGGGATACGTTTTTGGCATGCCAGTGAAAAAGGTGAACAACAATGGGATAAATGGAAGTTAAAAATCCCCGTTGTAGGCTCGATCATAGAGCGTTCTACACTGTCACGTTATTGCCGCAGTTTTTCTATGATGTTAGGTGCTGGTGTACCAATGACGCAAGCACTGAGCTTAGTAGCTGATGCGGTCGATAATCAGTACATGCATGACCGAATTGTGGGTATGCGTCACGGTATTGAATCTGGTGAGTCGATGTTACGTACTTCAGCGCAAAGTGGTTTATTTACACCACTAGTTTTGCAAATGGTTGCTGTTGGCGAAGAAACAGGGCAAATAGACAGCCTACTCACTGACGCTGCTGACTTTTATGAAGGCGAAGTGGATTACGATTTAAAGAATCTCACCGCAAAGCTTGAGCCGATCCTAATTGCGATTGTCGCTGGCATGGTGTTGATTTTAGCATTAGGTATTTACTTGCCGATGTGGGACATGCTCAACCTAGTAAAAGGCGGATAAGCCGAATGGCAAGAATGGCCAGCCAGCAAAAACGCGATGCGAATATGATGCAAATTCTGGTTCGCATCATATCGATAGCGATGATATTAGCGCTAGTTGCGACGGCCATTCATAAAATGCTGTCACCTTTGCAAACATTTCATAATGAAAATATTAAGCAAGAAGTATTAAGGCTAAAGTATGTAATTAATGTAATTCACAATCAATGGTTAATTAAAGGTCAGCCTAATCACTTGGATGTTGAATGGCAGCAACTCGCTACCGCTACGATAAACGTAAATGATACAGAACAATCGAATATTTCGACATTGGAATTGAATTCAGTCGGGTTTCCAATTCCTAATACTTTGGATTCAGAAGGATGCATTGGGTTGTGGAAGTCATTAATGGCAGTTGATGCTAAATTATTAAAAATAAAAACAGAATACAAAGAAAACGAACGAGCTTGTTTGTATCGTCAGCACGCCGAAAATAAAGAAAGTCTAAATATTGGTTATGTCATCTACACGTTTGATGATGGATTTATTGACTATTTATCTGATAATTAACAATAAAGATGAAATTGAATATCTTCAGATGATAAAGGCATGCCAATAAATATGAGTGGTTGGACATGTTTAGGGCTAGGTAAGTGATTAAAACTTAGATAAAATAACTGTTGACTCGTAATTTACACTTAGTCATTTACTATTAGTAAATCTGAAGTTTGGAAAAAACAAAAATAACAGGATGGAGTTTTTAGGAACTCTCTCATGGTTTAAAGAATTGGAGTAGTAAGAGCGACGGCCAATGTTTTGGTCCGTTGTTTCTCGTCACGGAAGATTGAGGGTGTCATCGTCGTAGCCGCATTGGTTGTACGGCGTGATTTTCTGGGACGGCGGTTTTGCGCACATTTTAGCCGCAACCGTATTGAAGTAAGAGAAGTGATATGAAAATAAAACAACAGGGATTTACCCTAATTGAATTGGTTGTGGTGATCATTATCTTAGGCATTTTAGCGGTAACGGCTGCGCCTAAGTTTTTAGATTTTGAAGCCGACGCGAAAGAAGCTGTAGTTAAAGGTTTAGAGGGTACTTTAAAAAGTGCTGATTCTTTGGTTTATTCAAAGGCTGTAATTAACAGTTTAGAAGCAACTGCAGCAGATACTACAAATAAAGTAGATGATATTTTACTAAATTACGGACACCCAACTGCTGCTTGGAGTAATTCTTTAGAAAATGCATTAGAAATTTCGGCTGCTACTACAGGAACATCTGTTGATTGGCTGTATGAAATTGGTACCGGAAGCGATGCAAGCTCCATCTTCTTTTATCCTCAAGGTGAATTAAGTCCTTCAGCAACCCCTACTGCTGGAAATTGTTTTGTGAAATATACAAATGCGTTAACAGCAGCCGGTAGCGTTACTATCGAATCAACCACTACAGGGTGTTAATAAAGGGATTTAAAAATGAAAAAAAATAATAATGGTTTTACGTTAATTGAATTGGTAGTTGTAATTATCATTCTAGGTATTTTAGCGGTAACTGCTGCTCCTAAATTTCTAAATCTAAAAGCTGACGCAAGTAAAGGTGCTTTGAATGGTTTAAAAGCAAGCATTCAAAGTTCTAACACTCTAGTTTACTCAAAAGCATCGTTGCAAGGTAAACAGAAAAGTAATTCTGGTACGGTGAAAATTGGTGAAACAACAACTGACGATGGTAGTGGTGGGACTGCGACTTCGGATGTAAATGTTAGTACTGATTATGGTTACATGGATCTTACTGCTAGTAACTTTGTTAATACTCTAGAGAGTGTTGGCGACTTAGGTTCTGATGATTTTGATTCTTCTGCAGATTATACTACTGATTGGGTTTATAAGAATGGCCAATTTTGGCAAGCAGGTACTAAAGACACTTGCTTTTTAACGTATGCTATAGCAACAGAAACTAGTGCTCCAGTGATTACTTTACCAGCTGATTCAAGCTGTTAGGATTACTATCATTATGTTATGTCTTTGAAAACAGACATCCAGCGACTTTCTTTTTTAAAAGGCGCTGGGCACCTGCTTTTGCAGGTGCGATGAGATCTCAACCTCACCATTTAACAAATTTCACAGCGAACACCTAAAGAGCCAACATCAACGATTACTGCATTCAATCCCGAATTACCCACTTTTTATTTTGTTTATATCACAGTAAAGTGCAGTAGAAGCTTAAATAATGATTTCCGATAGGGTTGATATAATATTGTTCGCAATTAAAAATTGTTTCGTAAAGATAAACTAACAGCAACTTCTTTCAAAACTACCGAGTCAACTCCCACACCTCTTTTCCCTTATCCAGTCTACTTTGCTCACTAAATTTAAGCGGTTCAAGTGCGCCGAAACTATCAGTAGTGCTATTGTGTTTTGCATAAAATCCCATGTCCATTAGGGTACCCAAGATGGCGTTAACTCGCTTAGTAGAAAGCGCTTTGTCTGCAAGGGTTCTTCTTATTGCTGGAATGATATAACTGTGGTCTTGTGAGTGCGCTTCTGGCGTAGGTTCAGGGCTAGGAAGTGAGCTTTCCTCTGTTTCAGTACCTAATTCTGAGGTGAATTTGCCGCCCAGAGCCACTAAGACTTCTTTTGCCTCATCTGCTGTAAAACCTTGCCATGACTGTTTAATGGCATCAACTTGTTCTGCGGTATACCATTTTCTATAAATAATATCGGGCAGTGTTTTTTCAGGTGCTAACTTTGGCGTTCTGTCTTCAATGTCTTTGCTGAATGTACACTGGTTTTTTCTGTCGGTCTCAGTAATATTAATCGGGCTGCTTTCTTCATAGGAATCAAAGTCATCGTCACTGTTGGCAATCCATTTAATTTTAACGTTTTCATTGAATCGGGTTACTTGTTGACCCGGTTGTAGCCGCTCGAAAAAAGCCCCTTTTGAGATTGGCGCACCTTCTTTTATGTCTTGGCGAGTGGCCTGTGGAATTATATCCATTGGTCCAGTTCTGTAATCGTCTTCGGTAAAGTGAGGAGAGCCTAGGTTAACGCCCGTCAAAAAATCTCTCTCTCTTTGTTCGTATGAGTCTAAATGAGTCGATTGCACAGGTATTGTACTGAAATCTAAGTCATGCTCATGTTGCCTGACACTGAAACGTTCTAAAGGTACTGTGTGTGTGGCACGGGGCTGTTTATGGTTTGAAGTGAATAAAGACAAGAAGCTGTCTTTTATTGATTGCCACCATGATGTTGTCGTTGAACCTGACGATACGCAAGAATATGATTGACCATTTAGCTCACAATGGTTCATTTGTGCCGCCAAACTCTCTGGACTAGAAGATACGGTTTCAGGCTGATGCAAGGAGAGTGCAGTACTAAAAACTACGTTCATGTTTTCTCTCCCCAAAAAGCGTAAAAGACTCTAATTAATTATAGCTCGGTTGATTCAAGGTTGTGATTAACATGCATTCATCTTGCCTGAGTGAAGGTGTTAGTGTTTTTATTGGGTTTTCGTGATTGTTTTTGCAGCGATAAACTGGTTGTTTCATTCAAGGCAGAGTTTGTGCGGTTTGGCTTCTCCAAATAAGTAAGCGATAACGATGAAGAAATGATCAGTTTACTTAGACGGCCAAGTTTCACTGCTCATGTCTTGAACAGATGAACGCTCAAATAGCACAAATTTCAATCCTGAAAGATAAACAAACCCTAGGTTTAACCGTTTTACATTCTTAATAAGAGGCTTTTAATTTTACCTTTGTCAAAGTAAAGTACGCAGGTACTTTTTCCATCTTAATCAAGATTATTCTTAATAAGGACGTTTAATCACTGGTTATTTATGCTCGCAATTAAAGAGGTATTGCTATGCAAAAACAACAAGGTTTTACGTTAATCGAACTGGTCGTCGTTATTATTATTCTTGGAATATTAGCGGTAACTGCAGCACCTAAATTTATTAACTTACAATCGGATGCCCGTAAATCGGCATTATAAGGCTTGAAGGGCGCTATTGATGGCTCGAATGCACTCATTTTTTCAAAAGCGGTGTTAGAGTCAAAGAATACAGAAGAAACGGCAACGATAAACATCAACGGCTCTGCAGGTACTGAAGACGATGTAGCCATTAAATATGGGTATATGGACGCTAACCTTACCGCATTTAATAATGGTATGGATGCCAGTTTTGAGGCAGGTACTAGCCCATCAGACTCAGGTAGCAGCGATTGGGTAGCCAACGTTGATTCCAGTGCGGGTACTGTCACGTTTTGGCAACGTGGCGCTCCAGCGGATACGGGGAATACCGCTGCATGTAAAATTGTTTACACCGCAGCAACATCAGTAGGTGCATTGCCCTCAGTAGTACTTACGGATAACGGTTGTTAAAAGCGATTTAAAATCCATCAAGTTTGTAATACCATTGTTTACGCTGCATTTGACCGATTAACCTAAAAACAAAAACAGTTTAATTGGTTAGAACCTATTTAGTTGTTAAAATATTGGTGCGGGAACAATGGTATTAAAAAACAATAATAATCAAGGCTTCACATTAGTTGAGCTTGTTACTACCATCATCCTGATTGGCATTTTGGCGGTTACCGTAGTCCCTCGTCTTATCAGTGTAACAAGTTATAGTGCTTTCAGTACCCGCAATGAAATTATTTCAGCATTAAGAACCATTCAGCAACGAGCGTTAAGTAATAGTGACCTGTGTTATCGAGTTGCTTTTAATGCCAGCGGTTACACAACGATGCGTGCCGCTAGAGATGTTTCTGGCTGTGGTAGTTTTTCAAATGTCGGCCAGCAATCGCAATGGGAAAACGGAGTTGCTGTTACTTCCAATAGTTCACAAACCTTTGATGTTAATTTTGATTCGTTAGGTGGCATTGAGTTAAGCAACCGCTGTGTTGGCAATTGTATTACTGTAGCGGCGGATGACACCGTTGTCATTGAACTCACTACAGCGGGGTATATCAATGCGAATTAATGTTAACTCTACTCGGGGATTTACCCTAATTGAACTCGTTATCGGCATGTTGGTGTTGGGAATTGGTTTAACCATGATGGCGACAATGCTATTTCCACAAGCTGACCGTGCTGCTGAAACCTTGCATCGTATGCGCGCGGCTGAGTTGGCGCAATCAATAATGAATGAGGTTTGGAGTAAACCCTTTGATCCGAATACAGGTAATGGAGGGACACCAGCTTGTGATGCAACCGCTGCCAATGCTTGCCAGTACACAATTACAACGGGCTCATCCAAACCTCGTGATCAGTTTGACAACCTGAATGACTATAACGGATTGACCGAAACGGCCAATATGCTGAATTCGAACCAGACCTATGTTGATGTGTACCCCAATTATCGGTTCCGGGTGACTGTTGTTGGTGACGCCGTCACTCACACGAAGCGCATTCAAATTGAAGTTACGACGCCAAGTAATGAAACCATTCGTTTTGATGCGATTAGGAGTAATTACTGATGATTCGTCAAAGCAAAGGTTTTACTCTGGTTGAGTTAGTGACCGTTATTTTAATCTTGGGTATCGTTTCCGTAGGCATTGGTAGTTTTGTAGTAATGGGTACCCGAATTTTTGTTGATTCAAGTTTGACTGACCAAGTGTTAAGCGAAAGCCGGTATGCATTGCAACGTATGACCCGTGAATTGAGAACAGCAATGCCAAATAGCATTCGTTTGACCACAAATGGTTCATCAGATCAGTGTATTGAATTTGTACCTATTGTCGTTTCCAGTAGTTACTTAGAATGGCCGTTTTTTGGAGATACAGCACTGAATACTGGAAAGGTATTTAGAGACACAAGTAATACGACGGCAATACAAACAGGGCAAAGGGTATATGTGTTTCCTAGCTCAGAAGCCGATGTTTACGAGACATCATCGCATTTTGCGGTGCTTGATAATGTGGATGTTGAAAATGATGTCATCACACTTGGCTTTACATCAAGTGTTAGCTTTTTGGAAAAATCCCCCTCAAAACGTGTTTATTTTGTGGAACAACCCGTCAGTTATTGCATTAATAGCATTAAAAATGAGCTACAGCGTTACTCAGGTTACGGATATCGTACAAGCCAGCCCTTACTTATTGATGACTCGGGTAGCATTGTGGCAAAAAATATAGTGAATGGCGTGTCTAACCCTGATGATAGGCCTTTTCACTATGAGCCATCAACATTACAAAGTAATGCCATAGTGCAATTAAACCCAAGATTTACAATTAATGGTCAAACCATACAATATCAACATCAAGTTCAGGTGATTAATGTTCCATAGGCAACCCGCAAGTCTTAAAAATCAAAAAGGCAGTATGTTGATACTTGGCATTTTTATTCTCACCGTGATGTTTTTGTTAGCGGCAGCACTCATCAATATTTCGCAAAACTCAGATGAAGCGATTAATCAAGAAGTGCTTGGCACAAGAGCATTATTTGCTGCGAATAGTGGTGCTGATGCAGCGCTAAGTGACTTATTTGGCGTACACGGTCGCGCAGCAAATTGTGCAAATGTAGGGATAATGTGGAATGCACCAAATTCGGCATTAAGTTTATTAAATTGTGAACCCATACAGCGGACATGTAGGGCTTTTAACACCACTGTTGCTTCAAAAACGGTCACTCAATACCGTATTACGAGTAAAGCAGTGTGTGGATCTAATGAACATCGAGTGAGTAGGCAGGTAGAAGTTATTGCAAGGGATGAGATATGAAGAATCACAAACTTAGGCTAGTTTGGCTGATATGGATTGCATTTCTAATTTCACCCATTGCAAGCGCAATAGAATCTTGTTCAAGCATTTTTGAATCTCCACCTACAGGAGAACACGCTGACGATTTTGAATTACCAGCTCCACCTCCTACAAATTTGGGGGATTTAACTTGCACTCAGAGTGGGAATGGGGGCAATAGAACCTGCTCAGTATCTGATAATTTTACTCAAGGAAATTATTACTTTGATGAAGCGAGTTTTAGTAGAGGGCAGTTTATTTCCACTTCTGGAGCGAGTACTCGACTGTTTGTAAATCGTTTAATCATTTCCAATAACGCTGACCTGAATGTTAATGGTGATCCCCAAAACCTAATTATTGTGGTTAATGGCGATTTACAAATTTCAGGCCAAAGTCAGATTAACGCCATCATTTATGTGACTGGTGAAGTAAATATTTCTGGAAATGTTGTGATCAATGGGGCGATTGCTTCCGGAGAAGAAATGAATATCACTGGAAATGCTCAGCGAAATTTTAATTTTGATTCCGATGCCGTATCAAATGCTGATTTTAATGGAATGTGCTCGAATTCTAACACGCTGGCGCCGAACCCGAATCCAACAATGTTGTTTGGTACGATCGAACAAGCAGGAACCGTTGGTACAGTGCAAACTGTAAATTTTAATCGTGATTTTGCAAGTGGTGTGACACCTTTGATCTTTATGATGCCCACAATTAACCCAAATGATACCGTGGGCGATGGGTCAGCCAGTATTCGAGTAGTAAGCGTTTCTTCTGAGGGATTCTCATGGCTTCAAATCGAACCGCCGGTTCAAAATGGTAATGGAGTGAACCACTCTGAGCCAATGCGTGATGTTAGCTGGATTGCTGTTGAGCCTGGCAGTCATAGTCTCCCTGATGGCACACGCTTTGAAGCTGGAAGTGCCAGCGTGTCATCAGCATTTAATTTTAGCTTTCAGCCTTGGACAAATGTTAACGTCAGTAATGGACTCAGTCTTGGTATATCTCAAATACAATCCCACAACAACCCACAATGTTGGTTTACTTCAGCGGCAGAAATGGGAGCTGGGTTTGTAAGATTAGGGCTCGATCCATCGCAAGCTTTTGATGATGGCTTTTTCTCTGATCGTTGTGCAAATGGTGGGCCAAGCAGTATTAATGCAGAAACGGTTGCTTACCTTGCTTATGAGCCTGGTACAGGTGACATTGTGCTTAACAACCAGCGAATTATATATCAATTTGGTTCTGGCTTAAACAGAGACACTGAACGCCCAGGCTGGTCGTTAGCGCAGCAGTGCAATGACTACTTCACCGATTTATCAGGCTTTAGCGTTTCACCTATCTTTATTGGCAAAAAAGAAGGGCGATTCGGTATTCAAGGAGGATGGTTTAGACGCTGCCGATTGAGCAACAACCAAGTGAGTATGGTGGTGGACGAAGATGTATACGGTGGCAACCGTCGACATCTAAGAGAAGCGTATGACTTTGTTGCCTTTGAAGTTATTGAAGATGTAGCGCCAAGCATTGATCATTTTGAGATCAGTTACAGCGGTACCCCTTTAACCTGTAAAGCTCAAGACGTGACTATTAAAGCTTGCACAAATTCAAGTTGCTCACAACTTTTTGAGCAACAAGTTAGTGCGACATTGAATCCACAGTTTAGTGTTGAGCAAGGGGGCTGGTACAGAAATGGTAATCGAGTAACGAGCGTCAACTTCAGTGGTGGACAAGTTGCCGTTCAATTTAGAAATTACGATCGCGGCAACATTACGCTGAATATGTTATCTCCTTCTCCGTCAGTTTTAAATCCAACATTATGTGGTGTAGAGGGTGAGTCACGAAGAACAGCAGAGCAATGCACATTACAATTTGCTGATAGAGGCTTTGAGATTAATGCGCCTAATAAATATGCTGCAAAACCCGAACTGTTAACCATAAAAGCGATTAAACAGGATCCCAATGATCCTGACGAATGTATTGGTGACTTTTTGAATAAGTCCCAAAGTGTCCGTTTTTATAGTCGCTACATCACACCGAACGCACCTAGCAATCCAGCAAAAGTCAGTGTTGATAATAGAGAGATTGGTGATGATCCCAATTCTGCTCAAATCATTAATATTGATTTTAATGCACTTGGTGAGAAACAGTTGCAGTTTAATTATCCTGAAGCTGGAAAAATAGACATTCATGCTGAGTTAGCGAGAATAAATGACCCACAAGGGATACCAGTCATTGGAAGTGGCAGTTTTGTGTCGGTTCCATTTGGATTGTGTTTTCAAGCCATTGAACATGAAGGATTAGCCTCGTGCTCAGCGGATAACGAACAATGTAGTGTGTATAAAACAGCAGGTAGCCCTTTCGGTTTAACGGTTCAAGCTAAAGCGTGGCAGTCTGATAATGATACTAATATTTGTGATAATTTAGATACTTTGAATTATGCAACAGAAAATGGAACGGTATTAACATTGTCTAGCCAAGTGGTTGCGCCATCGAACGGCTCAAATGGTTTCTTGGCTGCGAATTCTGGTCAAGGCGATGCGAATCAATATACCTATCATCAAGGACAAAATGAATTTGAACGAAGTATCAGTGAAAGCGGTATTTTTCAATTAACAGCGACCGCACCAAACTCATACTTAGGAGTTCTAAAATCAGATCTACCGATTAAAGATGGTGTTACTGATAGTATTGGTCGTTTTATACCTGCAACCTTTGATGTTTCAAGTGGTTCTTTGACTCAACGTTGTGGTGCTTTTACCTATCTTGATCAGCCCTTTACAATAACTTTTACGGTTCAAGCCAAAAACGAAAAAGGCAATATTACTACCAACTATACAGGGGATTTTGCTAAAGCTATTGGGCACTTTGTTGGAGATGATGGCAGCAGCTCAATTACTCATAGAATTCAGGCGAAAGAGTCAGAAAGCTCTAATCTCATATCTCCAGAATCTCTCGGTTTTAATGATGGCGTGGCTTCTGTGAGTTTACACCCACTGCTTAATCGATTATCGAGTGCTTCTGATCCTAGAATGGATGGTCCTTTTAACTCCACTCGTTTTGGCGTTGAACTGTCGGATAATGAGCTAAATTCCCATATACATACATCTTTACTCAATGCCGATTTTTCTGCAGGAACAAATTGTCATATCGATGCTCCTGAACTCTGCACTGCAAAGCGTTTGGCTGAAACAACACCAAATGTTGAATTTCGTCACGGTAGAGTGGTGATTGCGAATGCATACGGTAGTGGTAATAAGCCTCTAAAAGCAACATTAAATGCCGAGTATTGGAATGGAAGTTCGTGGGTTGTGAATGAGCAAGATAGCTGCACGCTTCTGACATCATCGATGCTAACACCCTTAGCCAGTTTTACACCAGCGATTGCTAATGCTCAAGTCGTTGAGCGTTATTTTAATGGAAGACTCAATAATGAATTCTTCATTCAAGGTTCTGCTGAGGTGAATTGGGAAAATACGGGGACGATAAAGTATCAAGGTGAAGTGATTGATGAATTGCCTGTTAAGGGATATTTACGATGGTATTGGAATCGAAATAGTGATGCGCCCAATACGTTACAAAACCCGTTTTCATCCGCATACTTTGGCCAGTTCAGCGGACACGATAAAGTGATTTATTGGCGGGAGGTCAATTAGGGGCTGTTGATCTTTCTTGATTATGTTTAATGCTTAAACAGCAAAACTTCTACGAAGTTTATAAAGTCGTGGGGCAGCATGGGGAGATGGAAGAGGGGAGTTTGCTGGTGAAGTCCCCTATTTCTCGGGTGTGGGCAGAAAGCCCGCGACGTTTTAAAGTGCGAAGCACTTTCTTAAACAACTTTTGCCCCAAAATTGGCTGGCCTGAGGCATTCTAATTCCAGTCATTAGCGTCACACTCGCGAAGGCGGGTGTCCAGCGCCTTGTTGATGTGCAGCATTATTTTTTCATCAAACAGCAAAACTTCTGTGAAGTTTACAAAGTCGTGGAGTTGCACTCCACACCGCCAAAAGGGGAAGCCTCCAGCTGCTTCCCCTTTTGAATCCCCAGAGCCGCCCAAACGAAGCTAAGCGTTTCAGATATGATTGAATAAATGTCTAACAGCTCAGATGGTACATCTGATAGGCAGGACGCCTGAATGTCGTGAAGCACATGGATGTGCGAGAACGACCTGTACCCCAGAGCTTGGCTCGACCTCCATGTCTCGCCCACACCATTTTGGATTCAATCATATCCTCAACAACTTCGATGGGGTATGTTGTAGCCCTCAACGTTATCTGAAATTATTGGCTTGGTTTTGCCCCAAAACTTCTCAGGAAAATAATATTTACTGTTACTTAGTCGGCTATGAAAAACATCTAACATTATGATCGATAATACAATATAGCTCTTTGATACATTCAATTTCGACCAGAAATGATATAGTGAACCTACGGTTTCTGGTCGTTTTTGGTGCTAAAAATGCTCTCCGAAAGCCCT
>NZ_JAFEUN010000065.1 GCF_016900895.1 Parashewanella hymeniacidonis | reverse complement strand
ACGGTATCATCTTCGGCTCTGTCACCGTGTAACGCCACAGATAATGCAAAGATTTTTTCGCAACCTTTTTCACCGATGCGCTTTCGGAAAACACTGAGCTCACTGGCATCACAAGGTCGCTTGGTTTGGAACTCTGTTTCACCACAAAACACTTGAAAATACACGTTCATCAGCCATTGTTCGACCAGAGCTTCATCGCTTAATTTGTAGAGTTGCTTGAGTATCAACAAACCGCACATCAACCGAATCGGCTTCGCTTTACGGCCTAATTTTTTATATAACGGCTTGAAATTTTCTTCCAACGCTTGCCAATCAAAGGCATTAGCTAAAATGATTAAAGGATGAGTTTGCAGAAGTTGGTCTGTGATATTAAACAGACTGGCATGAGGTAAATTTGAAGGGCTTTCGGAGAGCATTTTTAGCACCAAAAACGACCAGAAACCGTAGGTTCACTATATCATTTCTGGTCGAAATTGAATGTATCAAAGAGCTATATTGTATTAGCGATCATAATTTTAGGTGTTTTTCATAGCCGACTATTTATTATTCAGTGGTAAATTATCAAAGGATTCGCAAATAGCCGAAACTCGACTTTATCTAGCAATTGCGATGTCACCAATTTGTATGCTTTCCATCCTTGAATGATCTAGCCACTCTACTAATGCGGTATCCTCAGTAATTTGTTTTACAATGACCTTTGCTTCACTGCTCTCTGCAATAAGCCTTATCGCCTGTAATCTATCGGGCAAGTCACGTTTAAGAATAATTTTTAAAGTGTCATTAACATTCAGGCCATTTTTACGTCCAATATTCAATAACAGTTTATTTTGCTTTTTGGCAATGATCTGCCCCATTAAAGAGCGATAGCTTACAAACCTTCCGAGATCCCTGGCTGCTTGTTGAAGCACTCGAGAGACTTTTTCGCCATATTCTGATGACCAAAATAAGTTTGTAGTTGTTGTAACAATTTGGTTTCTAGCAAATTCCCATTCCGCTTGAGTTGAATAAGATTTTTGCCAAACTTTCTCACCACTGATTGAGTGATATAAAGAGAGCTTTAGCTGGAACTGTCGATTGGTTGAAGAGAATAAGCCGAATGACGACGTTTGCTCGCTTGAAGCGTCTATGAGCTCAGGAATTATTACATACTGAGATTCAGTTTTAACACCCAACCACTGTGGTAACCTTTCATTATTGGTAGACAATTTTGACGGGGTAAAATCGAGCTTTTGATATGGATATGAAGCGGAATAAGCGGTTTTAGATTGTTCATCAATGAGTGTTGATAATTTTTTAGATATAGAGCTACCAAACTGATTTATTTGGCCGTATGCCAGTTGCTGGGGTGCTAATACTACAGTTTGTGGCACTAATATCTGTTTTTTATATAAGTTTCTAGGCTCTCTATTCTGTGTAAGTCCATCGATAAATACCCTAAGTCCGATAATGAGCTCATCATCATTTAAATCCTCATTTGCTAATTCAAAGTCAGTATTTTCTTTTGTTCTCTGATCTGCGACAGTAGAAGCGTTTACTAGCTTGCCATCAACGATTTCATATTGATTGGTAACGTGCACGCCATATTGGAAGTCTGCATTAAGGAGTGCGTCATCGATGGCATTTCGTCTTGCTTGTTCAATATCATCATTTTCGATATATGATTTTCCAATAACCTCGACCCAATTCGCTTGAGCCATGAACGGAAACAGTATTAAAACTGTGTTTAATAAAAGTGGAATAAACTTATTCATATATCGAAAATTCCATTAGTCAGTAATATGTCGTGAACACTCATCTTTAAAGTTAAGCATTATTTAGGCCAGTAATGTGTGCTTGTTGGCTGAATGCAGAAAAAAAATGAGTAAAGAAACAGAGAGGTTTGCCGATAATTAAAATATCAGTATTTTTTGGATGCCAGGTCGAGAGTCATGAAAAATTTGCTTATTTTAGCTTTGATTGCTTTAAGTTCAGCATGTGCTCATTACAAACATACACATGAACAACATCAGTTTGTTCCATCCGAACGCAGTATGCTCACAGAATCCAAGTCATCAGTTTTACGGTTAGCGGATGAACTAGCACATGAATTAACTGTGCAGAGTCTGTTGTTCGCTGAGGATGTTCCAGTTGTTGTGATGACTCCTGTAATGGCTAATGACTTCACCAGAACAGTAAATTTTTCTGCTGTTTTACAGCAAAGCCTTATGACGTCGTTAAAGATGAGAGGCTATCAAGTGACAGATGTTAATGCGACAGATGCTCTGAAAGTCACAGCAAATGGTGAATTTATGTTAGCTAGAGATTGGCAGTTATTGCCACACAACTTGTCCGTTGAGCATGCTGTAGTATCTACAGTCGAGTTAAACAAAAACGGCATCGTGCTAAATAGCAGAGTTATTAACTTGAATGACAACTCTGTCCTATCTGCTGCCGAAGCGTCTTTGCCTGTCTCTGAGTTTTCTCAATATGTGATGCCATCTGAAAAGGTGGTCGTGAGGGATGGTGTGGTATTTCGATATTCTAAAACCGGGCAAGAAAATGTTCGCCAGCTAGGAGTTAAATAATGAAACGACTATTTTTACTTTTATTGATCGTATTCGTTTCTGGTTGCTCGACAAACAGGGATAGGCATATTCAATGGGAAGCGGAAACACCAACAGATTTTCCAAAGCTGACAGCTGTAGGTTATGCTTCACTTGCTAAGCAACCAGGGAAAACTAAATCAGATAAGGTTCTTGCAGCATTACAAGCGTCAAAAGTTGATGCTTATAGAGAGCTGGCTGAACAAATCTACGGTCAAAAAATTGATGGTGTTACCAGTACTCACGAATGGAAGCTAAAGCATGATGAAGTAAGAGCATCCGTTTCTGGCGTTGTGAGGGGTGCTAAGGTCGTTAAAAGTTACTTGTCAGGTGACTTTTATGTCACAGAGTTGGAACTTGACTATAAACATGTCTGGGCACTTTACCAGCAGCGTCAAAAGAACTACAAAGTAAAACGAGTGGTGTATTTCTAACATCACTCGTCGCTCTCGAAAGGTTAATCATACTGAACCGTGCTTATTTTTTAAGTACGAGGGCGACTACTTCGTTGGACAATCAAATCAAACACTTCTATTCAAAAGATATGATGATTAAATCTTAATGAGGCTTTTTAGGTTTAAGCTTCGACATTATTCCCTAACGTCGAAATGGTAGATGTTTGACCTTTATCGTCATAAGTCATCGAAAAAGCATTTCTACTGGCTTGAAGCGCATGTGATAATCGGTTGATACTGGCAAGATTGTGTTCAATGAGTGTTGCATTCTTCTGATTGTTTTTTTTACAATCAACTAACAATGCCTTAGCCTTTTGCGCTTGGCTAAAAAGCTCTTCAGATTGTTTAATCAACTGAGCATTTTCAGGAAGACTCAATTGTGCATCATTAGATTGAAGCAGAGTTAAACACTCTGATTTTTTTTCAGCAAGGGTGAGCAAGGCATCTGTGTCTTGTTCAGAAAGAGCTGCACTTTCATTTTTAATGATTTCACTCAAATGATTGAGTAAATTAAGTTGATGCTCAAGAAGTTGGGCTTGTTGTTCCATTTTTATATAATGACTACTCAGAAACCGAATCTTGCTTATCTTTATACAGGTCATTCAATTCAGATTCAAAGCTAGAAATGTTTTTAGCTAGCTTTTGAGGATCAATTGAATAGCGGCCCTCTGAAATCGCTTGTTTAATTTCAGAGACTTTTTTCTGGTCGACATCAGACATCAAAGATAACTTAGTCTGCATTTTTTGAAGTTGTTGAGCTTGCGCCGTTATAACAACAGAGTCACTTTTCTGCGCTTTACTCGCTTCAGGTTTTGAAGTGGTTTGCTCAGAAACAGCGGGCTGATTAGCAGCCTTTCTTGTTTGCATGCGTGCCGATAAATTGCTGTTTAGCTTATTTGTATCGATAGCCATTTTTGTGCCCTAGCAATAAAAAGATCAAATAGTCTATATGGTATATCGACAGATAAAAATATAGCTTTAGCAAAAAAGCCAATTTAATTTTATAAAGATACCATTGAGTACATTCTACATCTTGACTTGAACTTCGCCAATCCCAATTACTTGAGCTTTAATGGTTTTGTTTGAGTGATTGTTTAAAATTTCAATGGTGTCGTGCAAATTCCCATCAGTTTTTGCTGTTCCAGTAGTTCGAATGGAAAAACTTTTCGTACTTGCAAAAATTTTTACTGTATCACCTTTGCAAACAAAACATATATTTTGTGAAAATATTGGATGATTTTTAGCAATTCTCTTCTTGGTCTTAGTGCCTATAATGGTTTTTAAAGAATCGAAATGCGTTCCTCGAATTGAATTTTCATCGAGATATTTCAAGGTCACTTTAGACGCATCGATTAACTCATTTGAAGCCAAAGTCTTAGTTGGAACAGCAACTTGATATTGAGTTTTAACCACGACCGAAAGGTATACTTGCCAAGGGTAGGCGTTATTCGTTTTACAACTCAATTTTACGGTGTTATTTCTTTTTAGCTTTGGTGTTACTAGCGAGGCTGAAATAGGAGAAATGCATTGTGGTCTTTTAAATCGCTCATTAATATTTTGAGGTGTGATTGTGATTTTTGCATTTTTTGCGGGCACAATTTTATCTTTTACAGCACCCTGAGCAGCATTAGAAATATCTTGTAGCGTTGGAACGTAAGGGTTTACCTTGCTGTAAGTAGAAGGCGCAGTAACCATCATGGCAATAAATAAAAAAAAACTAACTTTCATTTTTTTAATACTCTGTCGATATATAAAAATATGCCTATACTTTGTGCGTGTAAGTAAATGTTTATTTACTCTACGCCATAATTAGTATGGTTATAGTTTAACAATATACTGTAAAGTTATTGGAGTTTATTCCGTTAAATATTTACAATTGTGTTGCATATCTATTTTTTACGTTAAAAAAATAAGATGGGCTAACTAATAAAGATGCAACGGAACTGACTCATCTTAATGGCAAAAGGTATAATTGCGAAGACACTTAGATTTTGTTCTTGTTTTAAAGGCTTATGCCAAAAAACATGGACTGTTGTTAAGGATAGGCAGAGCTATGTCAAGTATTCTCGAGTCGGTAAACAAACGAACTCAACTTGTTGGTCAAAACCGTTTAGAGCTATTGCTATTCAAGTTTGATGATTCTCAAAGGTTCGGTATCAATGTATTTAAAGTCAAGGAAGTGCTTCAATGCCCACCCTTAACATCTCTTCCTAAACTCAATTCATTTGTTCGCGGGATTGCTCATATTCGTGGTAATACGATTTCAGTTATTGATTTAAGTGCTGCCACTGGTGGAAAACCAATCGAGAACATCGATAAGAGCTTTATCATCATCTCAGAATACAACCGAAGTGTTCAGGGATTTCTCGTATCCTCAGTTGAGCGTATTGTTAATATGAATTGGGAAGGTATTATGCCTCCTCCCACTGGTGCAGGTAAGAATTCATACTTAACGGCTGTGGCTGAATTAGACGGTGAGCTTGTAGAGATCTTAGATGTAGAAAAAATTCTAGACGAAATCTCACCTGTGAAAACCGAGATAAGTAAAGAGATTGATGAGCAGCTAACAATAGATAGAGAGCAACAATATAACGTATTAGTTATTGATGATTCATCGGTGGCTCGTAAACAAATTGTAAGAGCGCTGTCCTCTCTTAATCTAAATATTGAAACCGCAAAAGATGGTCGTGAAGCGTTAGACATGCTTAAACATAAAGCTGAAAGTAGCGAAGACTTATCAAGTGATATTCCTCTGATCATTTCAGACATTGAAATGCCTGAAATGGATGGTTATACATTAACGGCTGAAATCCGAGGAAACCCAAAGCTGAAAAACATAAAAGTTGTTTTGCATACTTCGTTAAGTGGAGTATTTAATCAGGCAATGGTGCAAAAGGTTGGAGCTGATGACTTTATTGCGAAATTTAATCCAGATGAATTAGCTTCAGCAGTGAATAAACAATTAAGCTTGTAACATAAATTATAATAGTGTTATTACACTATTGAATTCGTTATTGAATTGATTCATAAGCTAAGGTATAAAACAGCGCCTTAGGCAAACTTGAATGCCAATTGTATTAAAACTTAGGATGGTACGGTGCCAAATAGCACATTTGCAGATGATGAATACCAAAAGTTTCGCCGCTTTTTAGAAAAGCAGAGCGGAATCGTATTAGGTGACAACAAACAGTATCTTGTACGTAGTAGACTTGCGCCATTGATGGGGAAATATGATTTGCCGAGTATTTCTCATGTTATAAAGCGTTCAATGGAGCCTACGGAACGTCAACTGAGGCTTGATGCAATTGATGCGATGACAACCAATGAAACCTTGTGGTTTCGTGACCGTTATCCATTTGAGTTACTTGTTAAACAAGTGCTTCCAGAAATGGATGCAAAAAAAGCGCCTATCAAAGTTTGGTCTGCGGCTTGTTCTTCAGGGCAAGAACCTTATTCTATTGGAATGAGTATCCTCGAATACCAACAGCAAAAAGCGAACAGTTTTGGTCGTGGTATTACTGTTACTGCAACAGATTTATCTTCAACGATGCTAGAACGCTGCGCTCAAGCGGAATACGATAGCCTGGCATTGGCGAGAGGATTGTCTGAAGAACGAAAGCGTCAATTCTTTGATGACTTACCGTCAGGCAATATGAAAGTTAAGCCTAAAGTACGCTCTTTGGTGAACTTCAGAAGCCATAACTTGCTAGAAAGTTACAGCATATTGGGCAAGTTTGATGTGATATTTTGTCGAAATGTTTTGATTTACTTTTCTGCAGAGGCAAAGGCTAATATCTTACGGCAATTCGCTGCCGCCCTTAATCCAAATGGAATCTTATTTCTTGGGGCTTCTGAGTCTATTACTGGGTTGACGGACGAATTTGACATGATTCGTTGTAATCCCGGTATTTTTTATCGTAAAAAATAATCTATTCGGTTATATAGCGGGTTTATCCCGCTCTTCTTTTATTCACACCTGCACTATTTTCATTCAAATTCCATCTCGATAAATTTATTGGCATAGCTATTGCATTTACAAAACAAAGTCCATTGTAAAGGCAATTTTATGGCGATTGGTTTCGATAAAGCATTAGGTGTTCATCAGCATACGTTAGGCGTAAGAGCAAAGCGTGCGGAAGTATTGTCCAGCAATATCGCAAATGCAGACACACCTCATTACAAAGCAAAAGACGTTGATTTTGAACAAGCGATGCGAAGTGCTGTGTCAAAACAACGTGGCGTCAGTTTAGGCGGCACTCACCAGCAACACTTTTCAATTCAAAGTGTGGTGCAAGCCGAAACAGGCTATCGAATTCCTAACCAGCCAGACACAGGTGATGGTAATACAGTGGATATGCAAACAGAACAAGCTTCCTTCATGGAAAACGCTTTGGAATATCAAATGTCACTGGGCTTTTTAGAAAGCAAATTCAATGGCATGAAGAAAGCGATCAGAGGTGAATAATTATGAGCTTATTTAATATTTTCGATGTTGCAGGTTCTGGTATGTCTGCACAATCAGTTCGCCTGAATACGACCGCAAGTAACATTGCCAACGCTGATGCGGTATCCAGTAGCATTGATGAAACATACCGTGCTCGTCATCCTGTTTTTGCAGCAGAAATGGATAAGGCTTCTGCTTCTCAAATGCAGGGAAATCAATCGTCAATGAAAGTCGCAGTAAAGGGCATTGTTGAAAGCGACAAGCCATTGATTAAAGAATTCTCACCAGATCACCCAATGGCTGACGGCGACGGTTTTATATATAAGCCCAACGTTAATGTGATGGAAGAGATGGCTGACATGATTTCCGCATCTCGCACATATCAAATGAACACCCAAGTTGCTGATACTGCGAAAAGTATGCTTCAGCAAACCTTGAGAATGGGTAAGTAGGAGTAGGTTATGAATGACATTAACTCTACAGGTAATCCTTTTTTAGACAGTTTAAGACTGCCTGAGCAATCGAAAACGCCCGAGCCGAATAACAATCAGTCTCTCACACAAGATGACTTTTTTTCATTGTTGTCTCAGCAGTTGGCATATCAAGATCCGTTTAAACCTGTTGATAATGATCAGATGATTGCGCAAATGGCGTCATTTTCTACTGTTGATGGGATTGGCAACTTAAATAAAGAAATCTTGAATCTGAATCAGACAATGAGTTCGAGCCAAGCACTTCAAGCTTCTAGCTTGGTTGGACGTAAAGTTTTGATCCCAACAAGTTCAGGTAATGTTTCAGCAACAAACCCTGAGCTTAGAGGTGTAGCCAGCACAACATCACCGGTTGAAACGATTAATGTCCGAGTGGAAGACAGTAAAGGCCAGTTGATTACTACCTTTGAAGCCGACGGCAGTGACGGTGGCAATATCGAACTTAAGTGGGATGGTAAAGATAAAAACGGTAACCCTGTTGCAGAAGGTGAATATACCTTAAAAGCCAGCGGGATTGTTGACGGTGAAACACAAGATTTGCCAGTTTCAACCTATGCACACGTAAGTAGCGTTTCATTGGGTACAGCTCAAACTGGGGCTATCCTTAATTTGGCAGGTGGAAGTGCCGTTAAATTGAGTGATGTGCTAGCCGTTTCAGAAACTTAGAAAGAATACGCAAGAAAAGGCGGTTATACCGACTTTTCATATTTGGAATAAGAATTTGGCGAGGATTCGCCAGTTAATGATGCAGAACAGGGGGACTTATGTCGTTCAACATCGCCTTAAGTGGCATTGAAGCCGCACAAAAGGACTTAAACACTACCGCCAATAATATTGCAAATGCAAATACCATTGGTTTCAAAGAATCACGTGCTGAGTTCGCTGATGTTTATGCAAATTCAATCTTCTCGAACGGTAAAACAACCGTGGGTGGCGGGGTGACAACCACTCAAGTTGCTCAGCAATTCCATCAAGGAAGTTTGCAGTTTACGAATAATGCACTTGATATGGCGATCAGCGGAGGTGGCTACTTTGTAACATCTTCAGATCAAAACTCTCAAGATTTAACGTTTACACGTGCAGGTGCATTTAAAGTTGATTCTGAAGGGTTTATGGTTGACTCTGCAGGTAATTTTTTAAGAACTTTCCCTGTAGATAAGAACGGTAACTCTACATCCGTCAG
The DNA here is from genome assembly GCF_016900895.1 of Parashewanella hymeniacidonis. Classification (GTDB taxonomy): domain Bacteria; phylum Pseudomonadota; class Gammaproteobacteria; order Enterobacterales; family Shewanellaceae; genus Parashewanella; species Parashewanella hymeniacidonis. The sequence continues at coordinate 17,134 of NZ_JAFEUN010000065.1, read as the reverse complement.
TTTAACGACAACTGAGCCAGTAAGAATTCCTGATACAGCAGGACGCCCTGAGCAAACGACTAAAATTGATTTGCAAATGAACTTGAATGTTGCTGAAGACCCTAAAGATCCAGCAGCATTTGACCCTGAAGACCCTGAAACGTTTAATAATTCTACATCTATTACATTTTATGACTCCTTGGGTGAGCCGCATGTAATGACCACATATTTTGTTAAGCCTGAGAACGCTTCTCACAATGATGGAAACAACTGGGTAGCCTTCTATGCGGTTGATGGCGAGCCAGTTGATGTTGCTGGGCCTCAAGCACAGTACTCTGTTGATGCAGACGATGGTGCGGGCGGTGAACCAGATGGAGTAGTTGATGGAAATCGTGATGCTTTAGCTGGCGACTGGAAAGGGGCTGTCATTACATTTGATAATGTAGGTGGTTACACTGGAAGTACGCCTGCAACAATCAATACTGAAGCATTAGGTGTAACAGGCGCTAATGTACTTGGTCTCGGCGCTGATGGTACACAAGCCTTGAACATCGAGTTTGACAACCCAACACAGTTTGCAGCACCGTTTGAAGTCACTAAGTTAAGCCAAGATGGTTCGACTGTCGGACGTTTGACGAATGTTGAAATTGGTGCTGATGGTCTGATTAATGCGAGTTACAGTAATGGTTCGACTATCCCATTATCACGTGTTGCTTTGGCGAGATTCCAAAATGAGCAGGGATTAACTCAGGTTGGCAATACCTCTTGGCGCTCAAGTTTGGATTCAGGTCCTGCACTAGCAGGTGAAGCGAACAGTGGTACGCTAGGTAGTATTCGTTCTTCGGCACTTGAACAATCGAACGTTGATTTGACGACTGAGCTTGTTGATTTGATTTCTGCACAGCGTAACTTCCAAGCTAACTCGAGAACGCTGGAAGTGAACAGTACTCTGCAACAAACGATTTTACAGATTCAATAAGTTACAACGTTCATTTGTTATATTAAAGCCATTGCCTCTGCGGCAATGGCTTTCCTCTTTATCACAAAGCATTTCGTTTTTTTTCTTTACAGGCTAATAAATAGCCGATAAACACTCGATTCTAATCAATTGGCACGTTCGATGCTTTATTCATCATAAGTATTAAGTTTTGACGGATTGAGTGATGGATAAGCTGCTTTATATTGCCGCCAGTGGTGCTAAACAAAATATGGCTGAATTGGCTGTTCGTGCCAATAACTTAGCCAATGCAAATACCGATGGTTTTAAAGCCGATATGGCGCAAGCTCGCTCGATGCAAGCCTTCGGTGATGGTTTACCTACGCGTGTGTTTGCGATGACTGAGCAACCGAGCGCCAATTTTCAATCCGGTGCAATCAAAACAACAGGTCGAGATCTTGACGTTGCCATTAAAGGTGATGGTTGGTTAGCAGTGCAAAGTGCAGAAGGTGAAGAAGCTTACACCCGCTCGGGGAGCTTGAGTTTTGACACTACTGGCTTATTACAAAATGACCGTGGTAACCCAATTATCGGGCAAGACGGTCCAATAGTGTTACCGCTTCCCATCGAGAAAGTAGAAATAAGCCAAGATGGAACCATTACCGTTAGGCCTCAAGGTGCACCAGCTGAAGCGTTAGAGCAAGTTGGACGCATCAAGCTAGTTAATCCTGAAACGGCAGAGCTGATGCGAGGTCAAGATGGGTTATTCAGACATTCATCGGGTCAGCCTCAGCCGATTGATTTAGACGTAGCACTGGAAAGTGGCGCAATCGAAAGCAGTAATGTGAGTGCCGTTGAGGAAATGGTTGCATTAATCGATATTCAGCGTCAGTTCGAGATGCAAGTGAAAATGATGAAAACGGCAGAAGATAACGATCGTGCTTCTGCTCAAATGATGAGAATGAGCTAGGGGAGTATGTCATGCATCCGGCATTATGGATAAGCAAAACCGGGCTTGACGCCCAACAAACAGATATTGCGGTTATTTCAAATAACGTCGCCAATGCCAGTACGGTTGGGTATAAAAAAAGCCGAGCTGTTTTTGAAGATTTACTTTATCAAACAGTGAATCAGGCGGGTGGTATCAGTGCAAACAACACCAAGTTGCCTAATGGTTTGAACATTGGTGCAGGTACCAAAGTGGTTGCCACGCAAAAGCAGTTTACCCAAGGAAACATGCTGACCACAGATAATTCGCTAGATTTAATGGTTGAAGGACCAGGCTTTTTTGAAGTTCAAATGCCTGATGGCAGCACTTCTTACACGCGAAATGGACAATTCAGCTTGGATGACCAGGGTCAAATTGTAACGTCAGGTGCGGGTTATGTTATTCAGCCAGCGATTACGATCCCAGAAGATGCAACGAGCATAACCGTGTCAGCAGAAGGTGAAGTATCTGTCAAAACTAATGGTGCGGCAGAAAACCAAGTGCTGGGTCAGTTCAGTATGTCGGATTTTATTAATCCATCAGGTCTAGAGCCAATGGGGCAAAACTTGTACTTAGAGACAGGGGCAAGCGGAGCACCGATTCAAGGTACTGCAGCATTAGACGGTATGGGAGCCATTCGCCAAGGTGCGCTTGAAACGTCAAACGTGAACGTTACTGAAGAATTAGTGAATCTGATTGAAAGTCAGCGTATTTACGAGATGAACTCGAAAGTGATTTCGGCCGTTGACCAAATGCTGTCTTACGTTAACCAAAATCTATAATGGGCGGCTGATGATGCGTAGTTTATTTTTTGTTAGCGTGGTCTTGGTACTTTCAGCTTGTAACTCTACCAGTCACAAGCCTATTCCCGATGATCCATTTTATGCACCAGTTTACCCAGATACTCCTCCCACAAGAGTAGAGCCAACGGGGTCGATTTACATGGATGCGGAAGCAGCGAGTTTATATTCTGATATACGTGCACATAAAGTGGGCGACATCATCACTATTAACCTTTCTGAGGCTACGCAAGCACGAAAAAGTGCCACGAACGAAATTACAAAATCGAATGCGAATTCAATAGATCCAATTTTCGGTGGTGGTGCCAATATCACCCTCAAAGGAAAACCACTCGATTTTCGATATAAAGATTCATTTGACACCAGTCGCGAATCAGATGCCAATCAAAGCAACAGTCTTTCAGGCAGTATTTCTGCCAATGTAATGAAAGTACTTTCTAATGGGCACCTAGTCGTACGTGGCGAGAAATGGATATCCATCAACAATGGTGAAGAGTTCATTCGAGTTACTGGACTAGTACGAAGTGAAGACATTCGCCCTGATAACACGATTGACTCTACTCGAATTGCAAATGCGCGTATTCAATACAGTGGAACAGGCACCTTTGCCGAAGCACAAAAAGTCGGCTGGCTGAATAAGTTTTTCTTAAGCGATTGGTGGCCTTTCTAGGTTATGGAGATCAAGGTTATGAAAATAAAAGTAATACTAATTTTACTCTTGATGCTGTTAACCACAGAGGTTTTTGCTCAGAGAATTAAAGATATCTCAGATATTCAGGGTGTTCGTCACAATCAACTCATTGGTTACGGATTAGTTGTCGGTTTGCCTGGAACAGGTGAAAAAACTCGCTATACCGAGCAGACGTTTAAAACCATGTTGAAAAATTTCGGCATTAATTTACCGGACAGCTTTAGACCGAAAATAAAAAATATTGCCGTTGTAGCCGTTCATGCTGATATGCCACCGTTTATTAAAGCTGGCCAGAACCTTGATGTCACAGTGTCGAGCATTGGTGAAGCCAAGAGTTTACGTGGTGGAACTCTACTCCAAACTTTCCTAAAAGGGGTAAACGGAAAAGTGTACGCCATTGCACAAGGCAGTCTTGTCGTCAGTGGTTTTAGTGCTGAAGGACTTGATGGTTCTAAAGTCATACAAAATACGCCAACTGTTGGCCGTATTCCTAATGGCGCCATTGTCGAACGAGAAGTTAAGTCGCCTTTTGCAAATGGTGATTACTTAACATTCAACTTACACCGCCCAGATTTCTCGTCGGCAAAGCGTATGGCTGACACCATTAATGAATTATTAGGACCAGACGTTGCAATGCCATTGGATGCGACGTCTGTAAGAGTCAGTGCTCCTCGTGATGCTTCTCAACGTGTTTCATTTTTAGCGGTTATTGAAAACTTAAATGTTGATTTAGCTGCTGAATCCGCAAAAGTGATTGTTAACTCACGCACTGGCACCATTGTCGTTGGCCAGCAAGTACGATTAAGGCCCGCAGCGATTACTCACGGTGGCTTGACCGTTACGATTGCTGAGCAAACACAAGTTTCACAACCAAATGCGTTTGGTCAAGGTGAAACCGCCGTAACGACCAACTCTAATATTGATGTCTCTGAAGACTACAAACGCATGTTCTTATTCAATCCTGGAACGACATTGGATGAATTAGTCCGAGCAGTGAATTTGGTTGGCGCAGCACCATCAGACGTACTTGCGATACTTGAAGCATTAAAGTTGGCAGGCGCATTGCAAGGTGAATTGATAGTTATCTAATTATTGGCATTGGAGTTTCGACGGTCTGTTTATGGAAAAGCTAGCAAACGCATCAAACTTTCTTGAATTGGGTGGTTTAGATCAATTGAGATCTCAAGCTCAAAAAGACGAGAAAGGTGCACTAAAAGAAGTTGCAAAGCAATTTGAAGGTATTTTCGTTCAAATGCTGATGAAGAGTATGCGTGATGCTAATGAGGTTTTTAAATCAGACAGCCCGTTTAACACACAATACACCGCTTTTTATGAGCAAATGCGTGACCAGCAGCTTTCTATCGACCTTTCTGACAAAGGTACGCTTGGTATTGCGGACTTGATGGTTAAACAACTGTCACCTGAAACAAGCAAGATAAAACCAGCCTCGACATTGCGCAATGATGGGCAGTTACCTGTAGGTGATGACTTGCTTACTCAGAAAGCATTGCCAAGTCATATAAAAATTAATGCTGTTCAAAATTCGGTCGATAAGAATTTAATCACGATTAGTGATGTAGTAAGCGGCAAGATTACGCCGACAGAGGCAAAACAAGGTTTTGCCGATAAAGCTGATTTTATAAACCAACTTTATCCTTATGCGCAAAAAGCAGCGGATAAATTAGGAACACAACCAGAAGTGTTGATTGCGCAATCTGCTTTGGAAACTGGTTGGGGACAAAAAGTAGTTCGCCAACCTAATGGTGAAACCAGTAACAATCTTTTCAATATAAAAGCAACAAATGCCTGGGAAGGAAACAAAGCTAAAGTCAGTACTTTAGAGTTCGAGCAAGGTATCGCAGTGAAGCAACAAGCTGATTTTAGAGTTTACGATGATATCAAGCAGAGCTTTGATGACTTCGTTAACTTCCTCTCAAGCGGTAAGCGCTATCAAGACGCATTAAAAGCAGCAAAAGAACCTGAGCAATTTATCAATGGCTTACAAAAAGCTGGTTATGCAACGGACCCTAATTACACACAAAAAGTGATGTCGGTATTGAAGTCCGTCGTGGCAGGGAAGTAGTGGCATGTATGTTTTTAAAGAATTTAATTTAAGCAGTAAAAGGTACAGCTAATGTCTAATGATTTATTGAATATCGGTCGTAATGGATTATTGACGTCACAATCTCAATTAGCTGTGACCAGTAATAATATTGCCAACGCAAATACCACAGGTTATCACCGTCAGGTTGCCACTCAGTCAACATTAGGCGCACGCCAAGTTGGTGGTGAGTATTATGGCTCTGGCAGCTATGTTTCCGATGTAAAACGTATTTATAACGAGTTTGCGTCACGTGAACTGAGAATTGGTCAATCAAGCTTAAGTGAAGCGGAAACTTCTTTTAGTAAGCTCTCTCAATTAGATCAGTTATTTTCAGAAATCGGCAAATCAGTACCCAATAGCCTTAACGATATGTTCGCACAAATGAATGGCTTAGTTGATTTGCCCGATGATATCGGCTCCCGTACTACAGTTTTAAGCTCAGCCACTCAAATGGCACAAAGCATCAATCAAATGCAAAATCATTTGGATGCTCAAGTTAAAAATACCAATGGCGAAATAGCTGGCTCAGTAGAACAGTTAAATGAACTGAGTAGTGAACTTGCAAAAGTTAACCTTGAGCTCAGAGAGAATGGCGGTGAAAACAGTCAACTACTCGATCGTCAAGAAAGCATCATTCAAGAAATGAGTAAATTTGGCAACATCAGTGTGATTCCGCTCGATGGGGGGGCCAAAAGTATTATGCTCGGCGGCAATACCATGTTGGTAACGGGTGAGTCAGCAACACCACTCGAAGTTAAAACAGGCGATCCATTCCCGAATAGCACTCAAATTGTTGCTAAAGTCGGCGATAAAGAAGTACCGCTTAATGGTAGTCGTGTTGGTGGCAGTTTAGGTGCGTTGTTTGAGTATCGCGATGACAGTTTATTCAACGCTCAACAAGAACTCAGCCAATTTGCATTGGGTGTTGCGGATGCTTTCAATAAAACGCAAGCAGAGGGCGTCGATCTCAACGGTAATTTAGGTAACCCCATTTTTACGGACATTAATGATCCGTCAATCAGTTTTGGACGTGTAGGCGCAAACCCGAATAATACGGGTACGGCAAACTTATCAGTAAATATTGACGATGTTTCTTCTCTGTCAGGCAATGAATACAACCTTACTTACGATGGAACAGACTATAAGTTAGTTGATAGTGAAACAGGGAATGAGCAAACGTTAACGCTAACGGGTAATACTCTTTCTGGCGCTGATGGTTTTAGTGTTGAAATTGATGACCCTACTAATCTAGCCTCGGGTGATAGTTTTACCATTCGCCCTAATGGCAGCGCTGCGTCAGGTATCGCCGTTACCATGACGGATCCAAAAGAAATTGCTGCGGGTAGTCCGGATAGTTTTGTAACGGCAGCAGATGGTAATTCTGGTAATACCAACGTGAAAATTACGGGTCTTGACCGAAATGCGACTGGCTTTGAATCTCCCATTACGGTCAACCTTGATACCACCGTATCTCCAGCGACTTATTCTATTTTAGACGAAGGCGGTAATTCACTTGCAACAGGTAATGTGGCAGGAACACCATCGACAATTTCTGCTTTAGGTGTAGACATTGAAATCGATTCAACAGTCTCTGAAACAGCCTCATTTACGCTAGATTTCACGCCAAAACCGGGTGACAACTCCAATGCGGTGAAATTAGCAGAACTCAGTGAACAGAAGCTGATGAATGATGGTAAATCAACTTTAATCGATGTTTACCAAGATGCAAAACAAGATATTGGCTCGCAAGCTAAAGGGTCTGAAATTCGTTTAGTCAGTGCAGATGCTGTTTATCAACAAGCATACAGCCGAGTGCAAAGTGATTCAGGTGTAAACCTTGATGAAGAAGCATCTAACCTGCTTCGATTTCAACAATCTTATCAAGCTTCAGCGAGAGTGATGACTACGGCTCAGCAAGTGTTCGATACTCTATTTAACGCCATTTAATTTTAACGCAAAATTTAAGGATTGATGTGATGCGTATTTCAACTTCACAAATGTTCAATAGTAATACCAGCAGTATTTTGCGTCATCAAGCTGATACGCAAAAGTCTTTGGAGCAAATTTCCTCTGGAAAGCGTGTCAATACTGCGGCGGATGATCCTATTGCGTCGAAAACTATTGATAACTTCAATCAGCAGAATAACTTGATAGAACAATTTTTAAAGAACATTGACTATGCAGAAGGTCGTTTGGCCAATGCTGAGTCATCGCTAGGTGAAGCGGAATCGTTATCTCGAAATATTAAAGACAATATGCTGAAGATGAATAACGGTACTCGTAGCCAAGATGATCTTGATGCAATAGCTAAAGATCTGCGTAGCGATCTCGATGCGCTAATGTCTATTGCTAATTCAAAAGATGAATCCGGCAATTTTGTTTTTGCGGGATTCAATAATGCGTCTGAACCTTTCAGTTTTACGAATACTGATCCAAGACAAATTCAATATGCTGGTGATGGCAACATTAAGCAAAGCATGGTTGCTGAAGGCGTACTTCTGCAAACCAATATTCCAGGTAGCGAAGCTTTCATGAATGGCGCTAATGCATTAGGTGATTACAGCGTCAATTATCAGGCAGGGCAGACTGGCGAGTTTCAGGTAACAGCGGCAAATATTGACGCCAGTGCGGCAAGTCCGGCAGCAAGTTACTCTTTAAAATTTCAAGATGACGGTGCTGGTGGATTAGAAGTATTAGTAAACGGTACTACTCCAATAACTTTTGAAAACCCTCTCGATATTGGTGATGTCACACTGGAATTTGAAGGAACGCCTGCAATAGGCGATGAAATCAGCCTTTCACAACAATCTTCAATCAGTATCTTCGACACTGTAGAGCAAGCAATATCACTTGCTGAGAGTGGCGAAATGCAAAATCCAAATGGCCAGGCAGAAATGGCACAGTTATTGGATAACATAAACCAAGGTATCGACCAGATCAGTACAGCTCGGAGTGTTGCTGGCGTTAATCTCAAAAGTCTTGAGACTTATAACAGCCAACATGAAGACGCTAAGTTAGTGAATACCTCTGCGCAAGCAAAGTTAGAAGATCTGGACATGGCGGAAGCAATTACTGAACTTCAAAAAAGTCAGGTAGCGCTTCAAGCAACGTCAAGCCTATTTAGCAGAGTAAGCTCAGCGAGTTTGTTTGATTACTTGTAATCAATAACGCTGATGTGAAATGCAGTAAAAGTGATTATTACTTAGCTCACTTTACTTTGCTTGAAGATGATTCACTAACAACAAATTGTGGGGCTCTGAGACTTTCAGTAAGCCCTAAAAAGTATAAGTCGTGCCTCAATGAGGTACCCAGCAACAACACAATAATGTTGCGGGCATTTGGCTACAAAATGCGACCAAATAAATTTAAAACAAAACAATAATCTTCGCCGGGCAGTTGGCTTTGGCTTGATTTTAAGGGGAATAGCTATGATCAGTGTCAATACTAACGTCACTTCTATGAAAGCCCAAGGAAACTTAGGCAAAGCCAACATGGGTACACAGGATTCAATGCAACGTCTTGCATCGGGTCTTCGTATTAACTCAGCAAAAGATGATGCAGCGGGTCTGCAAATCTCTAACCGCTTTACCAGCCAAATAAACGGCCTAGACGTAGCAACACGTAATGCTAATGATGGTATTTCGATTGCACAAACGGCTGAAGGTGCAATGCAAGAGTCAACTAACATCTTGCAACGTATGCGTGATTTATCTTTACAATCAGCGAATGGTTCAAACTCTGCTGAAGATCGCGCTGCCTCTCAAAAAGAAATGGCAGCACTGCAAACTGAATTAACACGTATTTCTGAAACTACTTCTTTTGGTGGTCAGAAGTTGCTTGATGGCACATACGGAACTCAATCTTTCCAAGTAGGTGCTGAAGCAAATGAAACGATTTCAGTTACTCTAGAAGATGTTGCTGCAGATGCACTAGCAAAAGGTGCATCAGTTACTGCAGGTGCAATTGATGCTACTGCAATTGGAGAACTAACTGCTGGTGGTGATGCTGGTGTATTAGCATTCGATTTCACTCCAAATGCCTCAGCGACACCTCCAGGTACAAAAGTAGATTTAGATGTAAATATTGGTGATGCTGTTGATACTGGAGGTGTTGCTGCTGCCATCAATAAAGCATTCAGTGATGAGGGCATCAATATTGTTGCTAATGTAAGCGAAGACGGCACTCAAATCACTTTTGATGGAGCGGTAGACGATGATAGTACAATTACTTTTGATGCACCCAACAGTAAACAAGGTGATGGAACTACAGCATTAACTGGTACAGTTACAGCACCAACGATTACCGATGGTGCCGCAAGTGTTAATTCTATAAATATTTCTACTGCTGGTGGCGCTCAATCGGCAATTGCAACGATTGATGCCGCTATTGCACAAATTGATGGTTCTCGTGCAGATTTAGGTGCGGTACAAAATAGAATGAGCCATACCATTAATAACTTAGGTAATATTTCAAATAACGTAGCGGATGCTAGAAGCCGTGTTCAAGATGTCGATTTTGCCAAAGAAACTGCGTCTCTAACAAAAACACAAATTTTATCGCAAACTTCTTCTGCGATGTTGGCACAGGCGAACCAATTACCACAAGTAGCATTGTCGCTGCTGGGTTAATATTAGTGTCGTCACTCCCATGAAAATGGGAGTCTAGTGCCTTTTTTAGGCTCGAAGAAAGTCACTGGATACCCGATAACAGCATTCGGGTATGATGGGGTGAAATCGTCACTTCGATGAAAATGGGAGTTTAGCGGCTTTTTTAGATTCGAAGAAAGCCATTGGATACCCGATAAAAGCATTCGGGTATGACGGGGTGAAATCGTCACTCCCATGAAAATGGGAGTCTAGCGCCTTTTTCAGATTCGAAGAAAGTCACTGGATGCCCGATAACCACATTCGGGTATGACGGTTTCGCACGCTCGTGCACTCGAGAGAACAGCTGTTTAAGCTTTGTGATGCTTAGATAAAAACTAACTACACCAATCCTCAACTGTTAATCCTTCTACTCGATTAAATTCTCTTAAATTATTGGTGATTAAGATACAACCTGTTGCGATAGCATGGCCTGCAATTGCAGTATCGTTAGCACCAATTGGTGTGCCTAGTTGAATGAGTTGGTGCTTAATTTTAACGGTTGCATCAACAGCTGCTGTATCCCATGGGTAAATAGCATCGATACATTTAATAAATTCATTCACCCATATCTTATGTTTCGGTTTCGCCTTTTTACCCAATAAACCATATTGCATTTCAGCGTAAGTTATTGCCGAGATTACAATTTGATGATCTTGCTCAACGACTTGCTGCAAACGTTGTAGAACCTGAATCGGATTCTCTCTCATAATGAATGAGCAAATACAGGTATCTAGCATGTATGTTTTATGTTCAATCAAAATCAAAGCGTCCTTCTTCAGCAATAACGTCTTCTCGTTCAACTAAAAAGTCATCTATAGGTTCAATAGATGCAAGACTCAACCAGTTAGCTTTGACAGGGCGTAGAGTAACTGTGTTACCTACTTTTTCTATCTCTAATTCTGATATGTCATCAAATTGCATTTCTTTAGGTAATCTTATCGCTTGATTACTACCATTTTTAAAAATTGCTACTGTTTTCATGATTACCTCGACATATGTTATAGCATATGATTAGTTTAATATTTGCACACTTAATGTCAAATTTATAATCTTTTACAGTCGTCACTCCTATGGAAATGGTAATCTAGCGCTTTTTTTAGAACCGAAGAAAGTCATTGGATGCCCGATAACGGCATTCGGGCATGACAGTGGTTTATGTATTCTCATTGGTATTACGTACAATCGCTAGACCAATTTCCTCACATGTCAAAAAAAAAGTTAAAAATTAACTAAAGTTAATGTTTGATGCGCCGTTAACAGTATTGTAACCGACAACAACAATCTGGCTGAAGCGCGCTACATGCCTTGAATGGTCAGAATAAATAAATAGGATGATATTATGATTAGTGTAAATACTAACGTCACTTCTATGAAGGCCCAAGGAAATCTAGGTAAAGCGAACATGGGCGTTCAGGATTCAATGCAGCGTTTGGCTTCTGGTTTGAGAATCAATTCAGCAAAAGATGATGCGGCAGGTCTGCAAATCTCTAACCGTTTCACCAGTCAAATTAATGGTCTAGATGTAGCAACACGTAATGCAAATGACGGTATTTCGATTGCCCAAACCGCTGAAGGTGCAATGCAAGAGTCAACGAATATCTTACAGCGTATGCGTGACTTGTCTTTGCAAGCATCTAACGGTTCAAACTCAGCGGAAGATCGTGCTGCATCACAAAAAGAAATTGGCGCTCTGCAAACTGAATTAACTCGTATTTCAGAAACCACCTCTTTTGGTGGCCAAAAGCTACTTGATGGTTCTTATGGTACTCAGTCTTTCCAAGTAGGTGCAGAAGCGAATGAAACGATTTCTGTTACCTTAAGTGATGTAGGTGCTGATGCTTTAGCGCAAGGTCGTTCAGTAGCTGCTGGTGGACTTGATGCTGCAACAACAAGTGCTTTAACGAACGGCGCTGGAAATGATGGTACAGTCGCTTTTGCTGCAACAGATGTTAATGGTGCTAGTACAACATTTACTGCAAATATTGGCGATGCAACTGATGCAGGTGGGGTTGTAGATGCAATTAACTCTGCAATGTCTGAAGCCGGTGTTAATGTTAATGCTGAAGTTATTACTGCTGCTGATGGCACAAAAAGCATTGGCTTTGCAGGTACTGTAGATAATGCTGGTACAGCAACACCTGCTATGGCAATTACTTCAACGGCTGCTACTGGTGCGGGAGCAACTGCAGTAGGTACTTCTACCGATATTAGTTTTAATGGCGAAAATTCTGCAAGTGTAAACTCTATTGATATTTCATCAGCAGGCGGTGCTCAATCAGCCATTGCTACTATCGATGCCGCTATCGCTCAAATCGATGGCCAACGTGCTGACTTAGGTGCAACGCAAAACCGTTTGAGCCATACCATTAATAACTTAGGTAATATTTCAAATAACGTATCTGATGCACGTAGCCGTGTTCAAGATGTAGACTTTGCTAAAGAAACTGCAAACATGACTAAGCAGCAAATTCTGTCGCAAACGTCTTCTGCAATGCTTGCGCAAGCGAATGGTTTACCACAAGTAGCATTGTCTCTACTTTAAAAGATAAAAAAGTCACTGGACACCAGCCTTCGCTGGTGTGACGGTGAATTCAAGGCCAGTCATTCGACTGGTCTTTTTGTTTTATTTCACAGTTTTATCCTCAATATGCAAAGCGCCACGCAGCTGTGGTATAGTTTCAAGAATTTTTTAAGTGATTTTTGAAGGAATCAGGATGTCTCGAAAATATTTTGGTACAGACGGTGTACGTGGAAAAGTTGGAACTTTCCCAATTACGCCTTCTTTTGCAATGAAACTTGGTTGGGCGGCAGGTACTGTGCTGGCATCAACGGGTACCAAAGAAGTGTTAATTGGTAAGGATACGCGGATAAGTGGCTACATGCTCGAGTCAGCGATGGAAGCTGGATTTTCAGCAGCTGGTGTTAACGTTGCTTTGGTTGGTCCAATGCCAACGCCTGCGGTTGCGTATTTATCGTCGACGTTTAGAGCCGATGCGGGTGTGGTTATAAGTGCTTCCCATAATCCATTTTATGATAATGGCATTAAGTTCTTTTCAAACGACGGTACTAAATTAACCGATGCTCAAGAGCTAGAAATTGAGCGTTTGCTCGATAAAGCTTTAAATGAAAATGCGATGGATTGTGCTGAGTCTGCGACGCTAGGTAAAGCACGCCGTATTGATGATGCTGCAGGTCGTTATATTGAATTTTGTAAAGGCACATTCCCTAAGCACTTGTCGCTGCATGACTTAAAAATTGTGGTTGATAGCGCAAATGGGGCTGCTTATCACATTGCGCCAAATGTCTATTCTGAGTTGGGTGCTCAAATTATTAGTATTAATGATAAGCCTGATGGTTTAAATATTAATGAAAACTGTGGTGCGACCCAATTAGATAGCCTTCAGGCTGCGGTGCTTGAACATAAAGCTGATCTAGGTATCGCTCTAGATGGTGACGCTGACCGTGTGATGTTTGTAGATGGAAAGGGCGAAGTTGTTGACGGGGATGAGATTTTATTCATTCTTGCGCAAGAAGCTAAAGCAACTGAAGAGCTTGAAGGCGGTGTTGTCGGTACGTTAATGTCTAACTTAGGTTTAGAGCTAGCATTAAAAGAGCTGGATATCCCATTTAAGCGTGCCAAAGTGGGTGACCGCTATGTGGTTGAACAACTTAAAGCGACAGGTTGGAACTTAGGCGGTGAAGGCTCGGGTCATATTTTAAGCCTTAACCATGCTTCAACGGGTGATGGAATTGTTGCTTCACTGCAAGTTTTGAAAGCACTGTTAGAATCAGGCGTTTCACTAGCAGAACTTAAGTCTGATATGACTAAGCTACCTCAGTTGTTGATTAACGTTAAGTTACGTGCCGATAATGCGGATGAAATTATTGCATCTGAAGGTGTTCAAGCTGCGGTAAAAGATGCAGAAGGCGTGTTAGCGGAAAATGGTCGTGTATTGTTGCGTAAATCAGGTACAGAACCACTGATTCGTGTAATGGTTGAGTCAACGGATTTAGATATGACCAAAGCTCAAGCAGAATACATTGCAGAAGCCGTTCGCAAAGCGGGTTAACATTACTTGCTCATTCTTCTAAATAGAGCCTAGGCAATCTGCTTAGGCTTTATTGTTTTCAGAGGCAATATTATTGAAGACACTCACCAAACCTAAAGTGATGATCGCAGGAGCCGATGGTCAGCTTGGTGTTTCGCTTACTCAGTACTTTCAAGGTGAGTTTGATGTTGTTGCTTTCAGCAAGATACATTTAAATATCAGTTGCTCAGAGTCAATTAAGCAAGCGTTAAAATTCCACAAACCTGATTACGTCGTTAACTGTGCTGCATATACTTGGGTTGATGGCGCTGAAGAGCAGCAAGAGGCCTGTTACAAAGTTAATGAAGTTGGCGCTTATCGTTTAGCGAAAGCCTGCAAAGAATATGATGCACTCTTAATTCATTTGTCTACTGATTATGTTTTTGACGGCCAAAAAGAAGCCCCTTATATAGAGTCTGATAAGCCCAAGCCATTAAACGTTTATGGAAAATCAAAGCTTTCGGGGGAACAGGCTGTAGCTCGATTTTGTGATCGATATATTATTGTACGTACGGCTTCTTTGTTTTCTTTAGAGGGGAATAATTTTTGCCGTAGTATCTTAAAAATGGCACAAAATAATAAACGAATCGCTGTCGTTGATGATCAATTTTCAGGTCCAACGTTTGTTGATGATTTAGCTAAAAGTATCAAGAAAATCATAGTCGATATCGAGCAGAAAAACACGCAGTTTACCGGATGGGGGATTTACCATTATTGTGGTGAACCTCGTGTCAGTTGGTATGACTTTGCGTTAGAGGTATTACAGTCTCAAGGCTATGATGCAGCGAAATTGAATTGTTCTCCGATTAAGCTTAATAAGCTGAACTCAAAGGCGAGCCGTCCAATAACGACAATGTTAAATAACCAAAAAATAAAGTCAGTATTCGATGTGAAACCAAGTGATTGGAAAGCAGCAATATACCAAAATAAGTTTAAAATATGAAAGTAATAACAACTGATATTCCAGACGTTAGAATTATTGAACCAAATGTATTTGAAGATCAGAGAGGTTGGTTTCTTGAAAGCTGGCATGAATCTAAGTTTGCTGAAAACGTACTGAAGGTTCAGTTTAAACAAGATAACGTTTCGAGTTCATCAAAAGGTGTACTTAGAGGTCTGCATTTTCAAACCGAGCAACCTCAAGGCAAGCTTATACAAGTACTTGTTGGTGAAATTTATGACGTTGCCGTAGATATACGTAGAAACTCGCCTACCTATGGTCAATGGGTTGGCGTATTGCTTTCAGAAAGCAATAAGAGGCAAATGTGGATCCCAGAAGGCTTTGCTCATGGTTTTTACGTCCTGTCTGAACAAGCAATTTGCACTTATAAATGTACCGATTTATACCATCCAAAATCAGAAGTATGCATTCGCTGGAATGACCCTAAATTAAGCATTAATTGGCCATTACTAGGTGAGCCGATCATTTCATCAAAAGATGCGCAAGGAATCGATTTTAAAGCGTTACGTATTTAGGCTGTTTTAATTATTGTTAAACTTTATTTTCTCGTGCTACGATTAATTTAGAATTTAATGCAATATTAACGTAAAGAAATACAATTACTTTTAATATGAGTAAATCTGGGTATAATTCTCAACACCTCCCTATAGCTCAACCGGATAGAGCAGCCGCCTCCTAAGCGGCCGATCGGGGTTCGAGTCCCTGTGGGGAGACCAAATGGTCTTTTTATTCCTATTATTTCAATTGGTTAATTTTTTATTTTTTTCCGGTTCCGCCTCTGTTCCACCATAGGAACAAAATTACAAGCTTAATACTCAATCACTGACTGTTTCACTAACCCCACTAACTTACAATTATTATCAAGTGTGATCATTGGATATTGCGGATTAAATGACTTCAAATATCGGTTCTGGCCTTCAATGATGAGTTGTTTAAAGATGGCCTGCTCTGCACCGGGTAAAACGGCGATCACCAAGTCACTAGACTTAAATAAGCTTTCAGCTTGAGGCTGAACAATGATAATCGCACCTTCAGGTATATTTCGACTTCCAGAGCCTTCCATTCCATCACCATGAACACGAAGTACAAAACCTTGTTCATCTGTTAAGTCTGCTGTTATTCGCCAGTATTCGCCTAGTTGACTAGAATCTATGCTTTGATAATAATCACGCCAACTCATCGCTTGTTTCCAGCTGATCTCTGGAATGCGTCTTACTTGATTTTTTAAGTCTTTCTTTTGGACAAATGGCTCACCAACCCCCGTCGACAACCACGTGGCATCGACACCAAGTTCATCACACAGTGGCAATAAGAATGAAGAGTTTTGAGTTTGCCCTCTACAGACACGACTTATCGCCTGCTGCTTAACTCCTAGTCGATGAGCAAGTTCAGTTTGAGTTGTGCCAGTGGATTTGAGCACATATTCCATACGTTCAGAAAGTTTGTTCATAACAGAATCTTATAAATAAGCACGATATCGAACAATGATAGGCTTGCCTTAAAACAATATAAAGCGTAGAAATTAGTAATACACATTAATGTGTATTACATTAAAAACACTTTAAACAGCCAAGGTTAAGCTGAATATCACCCGTATTTCAGTCTAACATGCCAATTGAAAGAGGTTTACCATGCGTGATTATGGAAAAATATACTCTCGATATTGGCGTAATGTAGATATTTTACACACATCTGATGCAGATAAGCTACTTGGAACGTATTTACTCACCTCTTCCCATACAAATTTAATTGGCTGTAGCCACCTTCCCATCGGTTATGTCACTGCTGATCTTGGTTGGGATGAACAAAAGGTTATACTCGATGCTGCAGTTTTTCTTAATTGACAATCATGCAGCATAATCCATATCCTGAAATTTTTTTACATGAAATTTTAACGAATTGGTTTCTTCCTGATGACCTAAATCTCTGCCTGCCATGTG
>NZ_JAFEUN010000064.1 GCF_016900895.1 Parashewanella hymeniacidonis | reverse complement strand
TTAGCCATTTTCTTTTTGCTCGAAAAAGATGGTGAGTTTTGGCTGTTTTGTAGTGAAATTGATGCAAAATCTAAGAAATCTTGCTTTTGGGGTACGGCTCTGAATTTTGCGTAAATCAGATGCTGTACATTTTAACTCTTGAAATGGATTTTTTCAGAACCGACTATTTAGTTATAGAAATGCCTGTAGTTAAAAGAATAATTTGTGGCGGCAGTAACATTACTTTACAGCCCAATATATAGAGCTTTAACGGGAGAATATTTTGCAAGTTGTGTTGTGACTATTTCCTTAACCTTTATTTTACTTTAGATAGTCCCATGAAATATTTGAAACAATTCGGCACTTATCACATTTAAAATGAAATAGATCTAGCAGAGGTTGCTGTTGAAGCCACTCTGTATTTCCACACTTAGGACAAGGGCGCTTTTTTTCTTCTGCTAAGCTCTCACCTCCGACTTGATACAAATAGTAATAAGTCGGTATTTTAGTTAAATATTCAATTCGTCCTCTTAAATCCCAACCTCTGCGGAATAAATCACTTTTTGTTGAACTCAGTTCTGAAACCGCCGCAAATTCAGCTTTAGTCGCAGCAGCCATTTGCAATTCATCACATGCTTGCCATTCAGTCTGCCAGCGAATGATTTGTTTATGATCACCATTGAAAGTGGCAGGGATTTGATAAAGTGGAATTGGTTGTAAGGTGTCACCATTGCGAAGTGGAGAACACATATGTACGTAACTGGTATAAAGTAACTGCCAGCTTGGCGTGTCAGTCGAAGATGTTTCAGAGTTAATATCTTGACCAATAAACTTTTCTCTAGGTGCAAGAATATTGGCAGCGGTTAAACCATCGAGTGCTTTCTTAACCCACGGGCTGTTATACCGTTGGCTCAAGCTGGACTTTTCTGGCGTAAGCAAACGGCAACGAAATTCACCTTCATTGAATGCTACTGCAAATTCACGACCTAATACTTGGCCGTTTGCTCGTAATGCCTCAAGATAGTTATTAATAGATGATTCTGCCGCTGAGAATGTTGTGTTATCAAAGCATTCAAAGCGTAATTCTATAACGTACATTTATTTCTCTGACTCTAGTTGAGTGATTCGGTGCTGCATTTGTTGATGCTGCTCAATTAAGTCTTCAACTTGTTTTTCTAACTGTTTAATCTTTGTTTCGAGTGAATCGTCTTTTGATTTTTTTTGGCTCGGTGATTCAGTTACTTTGTTCTCGTGCCATTTTGAATATTTAACTGGACTCAATGACTTAAATGATTTCAATCCACGAATTAGAGCTGGTAATGCAAATTGATTCTGAGTTCGAACTTTTAGTAAAGCTGTACTCGGCTCTTTTCCTTCTTGTTGAAGTTCAATTGCAGCTTGTACGATTTGGTCAATTTCACTCATGATGTAGTGATAATTCCTCATTTTTTAATATATTTGCATACAGTAATTTATCGATTCTAAGAAAAAGGCTTTAATTTCAATAGCTTTTTCTCATGGCATACATTCTGCTTACCGTATGGCGGTAACGTACTATAAAGGAAGTAAACAATGAAAACAAAATTGCTTGGATTAGCCCTACTTGGTTTAGCGACAGTGAATTTAACCGGTTGTGTTATTAATGTAGGTGATGGTGAATATGACCATAGCTCTCAAAACTGGGAGAAAAAGCAAAAATTAAACAAATATCATATCTCTTTACTAAAATTGGGAATGTCTAAAAAAGCAGTAATGGACTTAATGGGGCAGCCTGATATCAACGAAGCTTATTTAACGGAAAAGAAAGGCGATCAACCCGGCAGTGAAGTACAGGTTCTATTCTACAGAACTAAACATAATCATTCAGATTCAAAAACGACCAAAGACGAATGTACGCCTTTAGTGATTCGAGATGGCAAATTAGTCGGTTGGGGCGATAACGCTTATCGATTCGCTAAGTTCTAAATTGTTCAAAAAATAAGTAATTGCACTTTTTCTTGAGCTTGATACATTGGACTAGTACCAATTACAGTAATTAGCTTCTCTCTCAGTAAGAACTAAAGGCTTTCATTAAAAGGCGCAAAATCGAAGTACTATCGGGATAATTCAAGATTTTGCAACGCAGTAATGGCAGTCTTTAGTCTTGCCCTTCGGGAGCTTTTATGCGCAAAAATTACTTCACAAAATTGTCTCGATGTAGAAATAGCTATGCCTTCACCAATTTCGTTTGTACTTTATGCGCATACATAGCTCTGAGATATGAACCTAATTACTGTAGTTGGTACTTATGCCCGTACATATAAAAAGGATGTAATAACAAGTACGGATGTTTCGTGTGATCAAGTTCAAGGAATATCAATGAGTACACCAATTCTAGAAAAGTGCCGTGCCGTTTATCTTACCGCTGAGGATCTTAGGATCGCAGCATCTCTTATTTATAACTCCTACTACGATGATCCTTTTTTTATAGAAGTGCTTGGGTCAGATAATAAGATGGTCTATGAGCAAAAACTCCGTGCAGCGATTCGTGAAGAGTTAAATAGCCTTTGGCAGCAAGAACAAGCATTAATCGGTCTATTTGAAGATCAAAGAATGTTAGGTGTTGCCTGCATTATGACTCAAGAAGTGCCGCTTGGAGAAGATAGGTACTGGAATTGGCGATTGAAAATGATGTTGGGTACTGGCTGGCAACCAACGCAAGCCATGATGGATAAAGAGTCGCAAATATTGAAATATCTCCCAGGTAAGCATTGTGGCATCCTTCAATTTATTGCTGTAGCGCCAAATGAGCAAAATAAAGGCTATGGAAGAACATTGGTTCATACTGCGCTAAGTTGGTGTGACGAACAGCCAAAAGTAAATGGTATTGGCGTTTGGGTAAACCAAGATGAGCATTACGAATTATTTGTGAATACGGGGTTTGAGCCAGTCACTAAAATTGCTATTAACAGTGTTGAAGGCGAATTGCTTTTCCATAGTAGAGGCGCAAAATAGTGGATCGAGAATTTACGTCGTTTAAAGAGTTTTATCCTTTTTATTTATCACAGCACGAGAATAGAGTCTGTCGGCATTTGCATTACGTTGGCAGTATCTTTGTCATTTGTGTATTGGTTGCATCAATTGTGCTAAACAATTACACATTACTGTGGCTAATGCCGATTGTTGGATATGGTTTTGCGTGGGTAGGTCACTTATTTTTTGAAAAAAATAAGCCAGCCACTTTTAAATATCCTTTATACAGTTTTATTGGTGACTGGGTCATGCTTTGGGATTGGCTCACACGGAAGAAAGTTTAGTTCAGGTTAGTTATTGCAATATCTTCATAATCGAATGAGGTTATTTCATAAGGGTTACCATCAGGATCTGAAAAATAAAATGACCATGAAAGATCGTGGTCATATTCTTTAAACTCAACGTTATGTTTATTAAGTTGAGTTTTCCATTTCAAGTAATTCTCTGCATCAGTTGAAAATGCAATTGTCGCACCTCTTTTTGTTGGATGATCGAAAAGTGCGATATGTACACCACCATTGACCAGAGTCAATGGTCCACCTTCATTAAACCAAACTTCAAGTTGTGGTATGCGAGTAAAACCAAGAACGTCGTGATACCAACTTTCTGTTGTTAACCTGTCGGTGACATAAACATGAATATGATCAACTTTACTGAAGCTGGGCATGGTACTTCCTCTCTTGCTCTATTAAATCAGAAATGAATTGGTGTGGTTGGTCTAGTCCAAGATAAATCTTATCGACTCCAGAGTCCGCTCGTTTAAGGATAATTTCGATATTTGGATTTCCTGAGAAATTGAAGCGCTTGATGTTATCAGAACGCTTGATAAATTCAGTATTTAGCCTGATGGATTTGATATCGATAATGTTGAAACGATACGTGTTGTATACACCGTATCTAATGAAAACTTTGCCCTCAACGATAGATACAGGTCTAATTTTCATAGCTCTATATTCTGCCCAGAAGAAAGCTAAGCTAAAGATTGTAATTACTGAAACTACATTTGCTGCCAAAGGTGACCACACAAAGTGCAATAACAAGTGAGCCATAGGAATTTCAAAAAGAATGATCAGAATGAAACCTAAAGCATTGCTACTATTACCATCTTTCTGCCAATAAGTGTAATGGCTTTGCCCGATAAAGCTCTTGGGTTCAATCTTATGGGAGAAGAATAGGTATATCCACATTCTCGTTTCTAAAGTGAGCAGTTTCGAAAACGGACCAGTTCCAAACTGATTCTCTACAGCCTTTTCTAAACCTTCATCAGGGTCTTGATTGCCCTCAAGTGATATTTTTATGGATGAATAAACAGTCCAAAGGGTAATTGCTTCAAACACAATAAAAGCGACTAACGCAACATATCTTAAACTTTCTAAGTAAGGCCAAATCAACTTATCCTTCTCAGGGATAATGAAACTACCAACGAGAATGGATAACAAGCAAAGTACAATAGTCTTGTTAAGTGCTTGTGAACGGCTATCAGAGCAAAGCCAGCAAATGGCAGGAAGAACGATTAAGCTATCTGCGAGGAACAACCATTCATAGTTAGCTGCGCCAAATTGATTCAAGTTAGTGTTTGTTTGATAGTAAAAAGACCAAGAGATAGAAATAATAGTGAAATACAAAAGCGGAATATATTTTTTATTGAGCGTGATCAAAAGTGTCTTTGCTTTTCTATTGTAATTTCATGTAAGCAACATAACTCATTGATTGTATAGAATACAAGCAAACAATGTAAGCGTATTATAAAAAGTTGCTAACTGCTTGCAATTTTTTCTTATTTTTGTCGCTCTATAATATTAGAGGAATGAGAGCTTGTTTAAATTCAGCTCAAAATGAAAAAACTCTCAACAGCGTGTAAGAGATATCTCACACGAGTGTAAGAAAACCATCTGATGTTTCCCCCTAAAAATACGCTATTCAAGTTTTTACTCAAAAAAAACCATTAAATACAGTCAATTAAATGTATATAAAATGTTATGTGATATGGATCACTTTTTCTAAAAAGTTACTGTTTAGTTTTTAATCTGTATTTTCTGAGATTTTGAACTATCATTTGTTTCAGGGATGGCAATCAAAGCACTGGACGCTTAGGACGAGCATCAGAGCGAAACGGATAGCCGCTCTAGAAGGAACAACCAAGGAACCTTAACTATTGTAAAGGTAAGTTGTTTAAGGATAAAACAACTCTAGGTGGTTGGAAAGCTTGATAAGGATATCATCACGACAGGATGTTGTGAATTGTAAGGATATAAGTTTTAAAGGAAAGCTCGGAAGCTGTTTTTTAAAAGACTTGTTGCAAGGAAGCGGTTAGCAAAGGATTTGTTAACAAACATCACGGAAGTGGATACAAGGAAAGCTAAAAACAAGGACGAGTAGGTACAAGATGTACCGAAGGTTAGATTGTCACGGATGAATTATCAAGGACGAACTTGGACACGCTTAGGATGAGCATGCTTGGTCAAGGGATAACCAAGACTAGGGAAAGTACGAAAGTACAGGGATTTCAAGGAATGGTCACGGACGAGAGACAAGGATAGCCTGAGACGCATGGATGGTGCAGGGAGCACAATTATAGCGGGATAGCTTAACAGAGAACTAAAAGGGCGTAATCTTCGGATTACGCCCTTTCTTTTTGAACAGTAAAAAAGTTAGCCTTTATTGGTAGAACAACTTTTATGTGACCCGCAACAACCACCAATTTTGCCACGTGATGCAGGTGCTTCCATCCAGTCTGGCTCTGGAAATACAGGCCAATCAATACTTATGATTCTGTTATGCAGCATTACAAACTCTGCTTGATACCGGTTAATGCCATCAGTGCTGAATTCAAGTAAAAACGTTGCTTTCCAGCATAAGCCTGTGCTTCCGCCTAATGACGGTCGAGCAGATGACATGGCAACAGATAACAATTGAACTCGTTGCTTTGCCGATTCACGCTCAGAAAATCGACGGCTTGTTTCAGCCATTTGTCTCAATTGCCAAAAAAATGCGGCAATAAGTGCAATTCCTAGAATTAATAATAAATCAGTCATCATGACATGGTTGCCCTAAATAGTCCTCCAATCGCTTGAGATAATCTAACACTGCGATTGGTATTTCGTAGTTCTAATAATATTTGGTCACGCAAAAGCGGAATAGCCACAATATCAGCAAAAACTTGATTAAAAAAGCTCTGCGATTGCATTGCTAATGATTCAAGATATTGCAAACGTATCTTATCGTCACGGAGCACTGTCCAATTTCTCGCCGCAATCGTAATTAAAGCTTCATCGGTGAGTGTTCTATGCAGTAAAAATTTCACTGCTTTCAAGCTTAACTCCTGATGACCAGATAAAGCCTTTAAGAAGAGTAAAGCCAGTTCAGGTGTTGCTTTATTGAAGTTGTCAAAAAGTTGCTGTGCAATACTTTCTGGTACATCAATATGTTCTAAACATTGGCATATCGCTGCTTGCAGCTCCATATACTCTGAATGTAAGCCATTGATAATCTGCTTTTCATGATCCAGTGAATTCAACCGTACACAAATATCCGCTATACCTTGAAGACCGAGTTGTTGCCAGTTTTCTTTCGGCATTTGGTTAGATAAATATTGTGTCGCCATTTCATATTGGGTCGAAGCAGGCAAACCAAGTTGCTTTTTTACTAACGCATTAAAAACGGCAAGTTTGTCTTGAGAAGGTTTAAAACTAAATGGGTTATTCGCTAACGCTTGTTGTTGTTCTTCAGTGAGTGACTTGGTTGGATCACGCCCTAAGGCTTCTAAAATCATCTTAATGAATTGTTGACGAACGGCTGGCACAATTAAGCCCTTTTCGTCCAATGCTAGTTTTATAAACCAGATGTAATGCTGCTGATCTTCATTCCAGAATACAATCGCAAACTGAGCATGACCTTGAATCGGATATGGATAAGGCGATCGTAATGCTTCAATTTGATGAAACGCCATCATATCAATATGCTGAACACGGCGACCTAAGTCGTATACTTGGAACTGGGTTTTTGCAGTAGATAAAAACTGGCTTAAAGTTGTCATTTCAGTCATCGGAAAGTGTGATAGGTACTTCAAAGTTGCAAGATTGTATCATTTAAGCGCATTCAATCCATACCAAAAAATTGTGCATCCTTTTTGTTTTTTATTCGTCACCTTAAGTGAAACATACTAAATTTGAGGTAAATATCATGAAAACTGCAAATGATGAAAAACAGGCTAAAACGTGTCAATGTAATTGCAACTGTGAGTGCCAATGCGTTGTTATTGACGGTCAATGCAAATGCGATGATAAAGCAGCGGACAACTGTAAATGTGAAAATTGCACTTGTTAGTCTTTAAATCAGGCCGCTTACAGCGGCCGTTAATGGCCATGAATGAATATGATAGAAAAAGTTTGGAAAGAATTCAGTCAACAGCTGCTCGCTTTTATTGTGAACAAAGTGAGCGATAAGTCTATTGCAGAAGATGTTCTTCAAGATGTATTTATAAAGGTCTATCAAAATATTGAAACACTCGAAGATAAAGACAAAGTTCGACCTTGGCTATATAGCATTACTCGAAATGCTATTTACGATTTGTATCGTAAAAAATCTCTGGATTATTCAGATATCGAACTGGATGAGTTGCCTTTGGTCTCACTCCATAAAAATGAAAACTTAGATAGATGCTTAGATAGATGCTTAGATATTCTAATCAAAAATTTATCAGCGGATTACAGTACTGTACTCGATGCTAGTGAACTTCAAGGCAGAAAACAAAAAGAAATAGCTGAAGAGCAAGGGTTGAGCCTGCCTGCGGTAAAATCGAGAATCAAACGTGGTCGAGCACAATTAAAAGACAAACTTCAAGCCTGTTGTGATTTTGAGTTCAGAGATGATGGCGGTGTTGAATCATTTTGCCGAAATAAATGTGGCTGCGATGGTTAATGATGTTGTATTAAAGGTGTAGATTCACTGTTTTTGTATTAAAGTACTTTTGTATCAATTTGACCAAGGAATAATAATGAAAAACAGAATGGTCTTCGCCAATCTAATAATTACCGCTTTTTCTTTCTCCAGTTTTGCAGGCAGCGATAGCCAAGTTATTGGCAAGCAAGTATTTAAGTCAGCACCATTGGTGAGTATAGCTTCTCATGATGCTTTCTTTGATCGCATAAAGGCTCACTGTGGGAAAGCATACCAAGGTACTGTTACTGTAGATAACCAAGATAATGGTGCTTTTAGCGACAAAAAACTCATCATGCATGTCAGAACATGTACCGACAATGAATTACAAATTCCATTTCATGTTGGTGATGATGCATCAAGAACGTGGATAATTACTAAAACTGGCTCTGGCTTGAGCTTAAAGCACGATCATCGTCAACCAAATGGCGAGTTTGATAAATCAACCATGTACGGCGGACAGACTTTAGATGCAGGTTGGAAGTACATGCAATCCTTTCCCGCAGATCAATATTCAAAAGAACTCTTTGTAGAGCAGGGTATCCCACAATCAGTTGGTAATACCTGGCAAGTTTATATTTATCCTGAGAAATATACATACCGATTGATTCGACAAGGTAGAGAGTTCAGAGTAGATTTTGATTTAACCAAACCTGTAACTTCGCCTGCTGCACCATGGGGATACAAAGATTAAATTGTTAACAATTTGACTTTCTGTTTTATTGAAATGATTAATATTGAGGGCGTAGCCTTGCTATGCCTAAAAATCGTGACAGTGGAAACTGAAAAATTCGATTTGGCTCACAATTTAACCAACTTATAACTTTGTTTATTTTCTATGTGTGGTTAAAATACATTCGATTTTTGACGTGTTTGATGTAGAGAGCTGTAATGTTTGAGTTTGGATTGATTGCGTTATCAGTTTTATCTTGTATCTTGTTGGGTTCAAATGCTTACCACTCAGGTATGCCTGTTAGACGGTGGGGAGTTGCAGGATTAGTTCTTGGCCCTTTTGCTGTAAGCATTCACCAGAGGGGTATTGACAATCTCAAACTCCCGTTTATTGGCATTTATAACTACAAGCTTGCCATTGTTTTGTGACACAAGTACCACCCCGCAAGTAAGTTTCACTGTTTATTTGAAAAGTCAATACGGGGCTGGTGAATGGTTACCTTTTGCTTATCCATTTTTAAATGCACACAAGAACATTGCCTATCGAAAGGCAGTTCAAATAGGTGATATCAAGTTTAGGTCATAACTTACCTGACACAAATAAAAGAGCAGCATGTTGGGAGTACTCCCAACAGATGCTGATTCTCTCATCTACAATACTTCTCAGTTCCACCAAGCTTTTGCTGAAACGACTTCTAGTTTATTTAAACCGTCAGGAAGTTTAGTTTTTACTCTACGTGGCTTTACAAGCCCAAGAGCAATAAAGATTGATTTGATCATGATGTGCTCCTTTATGCGATTTGAGATGGTTGAACTTTAATGCTTGGGTATCCAGCTGTTTGTAGAGGTTGAATTTTGATGCTTGGGTATCCAGCTGTTTGTAGAGGTTGAATTTTAATGCTTGGGTATCCAGCTGTTTGTAGAGGTTGAATTTTGATGCTTGGGTATCCAGCTGTTTGTAGAGGTTGAATTTTGATGCTTGGGTACCCAGCTGTTTGTAGAGGTTGAATTTTGATGCTTGGGTATCCAGCTGTTTGTAGAGGTTGAATTTTGATGCTTGGGTATCCAGCTGTTTGTAGAGGTTGAATTTTGATGCTTGGGTATCCAGCTGTTTGTAGAGGTTGAATTTTGATGCTTGGATATCCAACTGTTTTAAGATTATTTATATTATTGTTTTTAAGATTATCCTCAATTGAGGTTGAAGCTAGAGTTGCAAAAAGGGCAATTGATAAAGTAGTTTTAAGCATTGTTATTATCTCTATTAGTCAAAAAAATGTATTACAAAAGAGATAATGCAGGGCGTATGCCAAACGGTAATTATTTTGATATGAAATTCGGATTACGATTGGTAGACTCTTGCAGAAAAGAATATAGTTTGGGTCTCCTGCTTTCACAGGAGTATCTAGAGTTCAATCTAAGCGTTCAAGAAATAGCATTTAAATTAATCGATTTTGAAACTCAGCAGGTGGTAATGGTTTACTAAATAAGTAACCTTGGATTTCTTCGCACTTTAACGCCCTAAGAATACCAAGTTGACTTTGCTCTTCAACACCTTCTGCAACCACAGATAACCCCATATTGTGAGCAATGGTAATGATAGAGTCGACCATCTTTAAATCACGATCTGATTTGTCAATATCGTCGATGAAAGACTTATCAATCTTTAAAGAATTAATCGGGAACTTTTTCAGATAAGTGAGTGAGGAATAGCCTGTGCCGAAGTCATCTAATGCCAAATGAATGCCCATTTCTGTCAACTTTTGCATTACCTTAATTGCACGCTCAGGGTGCTTAATCACAGTACTTTCAGTAATTTCAATTTCTAAGTTTGCTGCTGGTAAACCAGTTTTTTCAAGTATAGTAGCAATACGTTCTTGCAAATCAGGTAAAGCAAACTGACGTGAAGATAAATTAACTGCGACACGGCCGTTGAAGTCATTCTCTAGTCGCCACTTTTGAGTTGCTGAACAAGATTTCTCAAGTACTATATCCCCTAATTCAACGATTAAACCAGTTTCTTCTGCTAAAGGAATAAATTCAGCTGGCGAAATAATGCCTTGTTCTGGGTGAATTAAACGCACTAATGCTTCCATGCCCACGACTTTATTGGATTTAACATTTACTTTAGGTTGGTAAAAAACTTCAAAATAATCTTCAGCTAAGCCCTCACGAATTAAGTTTTCCACTTCAAGCTGGCGGATGGCGTTGTTGTTTTGTGACTCAGAATAGAAATGGTAGCGGTTACCACCAGCTGATTTTGCTGAATACATTGCGACTTCTGCTTTACGGAGTAATGCTTTTTCATCGGTTTCATCGTCAGGGTAGAAAACAATACCAATACTGGCACCTACGAAGAGGTTGGTATTATCAATCTCTAACGTAGCTTTAAAAGTGTCAATAATACGGTTTGCTAATGTAGAAGCTTTACTAATGTCGTCAATATTTTCAACTAAAATAGCAAATTCATCACCACCTAAACGGAAAATATTAGCTTCACCTTCTACAGCATTAACTATGCGCTGGGTAACGATTTGTAATAACTTGTCGCCAACATCATGGCCTAGTGAGTCATTAATCTTCTTAAAATTGTCAATATCAAGAATCAGCAACGCATTACTGACTTTACGTTTAACTAAATTACTCAGGGTAACTTGTAAAAATGAACGATTTGGTAATCCAGTTAGTACATCTAATGTCGACATTTTCTGGAGTTCGACTTCGTGTTGCCTACGTACCGATACATCAGAAAAAACAGCAACATAATGATTGGCATGTCCGCTATCATCATAGATAGCATCAATGGTTAAATCCATCACAAAGCTGGTACCATCACCTCTTTTTGCATCAACTTCATTGGTCCAGCGGCCATGATTGCGAAGCATATATTGAATTTGATGTGAGTAGCTGTCCGGGTATTGGTCGAATTTTAGAATTTTACCAATATAATCTGAACGCTCTGCTTGAGTAATAGCTAAACAGGCTTGGTTAACCTCAACAAAGGTAAAAGAATGATCAAGAATAAACATGCCTTCAGAGATATTTTCAATGGCTTTTCCGAACAGTTTGAGCTGTTCTTCAGTGTTTTTAAAATCATTAATATTTTTAATCGTACCAGTCATACGCAGAGGAGTACCATCCTCGCTTCTTACCATAACCTTAGCTCTATCTAAAATCCAGATCCATTGGTTGGTATTACTTTTAACACGATAAGATATTTCGAAATGTTCAGTTTTGTCATGTAGATGGTCTTCTAAGTGTTGAAGTACTCGCTTTCGATCCATTGGGTGGATATTACTTGGTTGATTTTCACTATTTGCTCGTTGACCTATAACGGGAAATTCAAGGCTTTCCCACATATTAGAGCGGTAAATTTTTCCAGTTTCAATATCCCAATCCCACATTTCATCGCCGCTACCCCATAGTGAAAGTTTTAACCTTTCTTCACTCAGTGCTATTTTCTTTTGTATTTGCCGTTTCTTTTTTAAAGCCCTCAAAAAAAGAAAAAATAACAACATAGCAAATAAACTATAGACAGCTCTTGCAATTTTGGATTGCCACCACGGTGGTAAGATTTTAATTTTTATCTGTTTTACTGTACTTGCTTTATTTGTTAAGAGATCAATAGATTTGACCTCAAAAATGAAATTTCCTGGAGACAAGTTTGTAAAAGTGGCAGAGTTTTGATAAGCACTTATCCATCTTTCATTTAAGTCAATTAAACGATACTGATAGTTTACATTTAAGTTCATGGATGAAAAATTAAATGTAAATGGATAATCTGAATGATTGATTTCTATAAAATCGATATTACTTATATTACCTTTAAAGTAAGGGTTCTCCCCCTTGATTAATTTATTGAAAACATAAAGTGACGTTATTCTTACTTCTGGAGGTGAAACCAATTTTAAATATTTTGATACTTTTTTCTCTGATAACTCAGTTAAACCTTCAACACCTGCTAATATATATTTACTATTAAATTTTACAATTGGAGAAGCATTGTATTCTGCTTGGCTTCCATTTTTTTTATTGATGCTAATAACCTTGTTGAAATCTTTAATTAATAAAACTGATCCTTGTACTGTTGCTATTAATGATCTGTTTTCACAATGTAGTGAATATGTATTTTTTTTGGTTTCAATTCTTGAGGTTATTGTATTTTCGATTGTTGAATAAGCTATTATTGATGAGTTTGTTGCAAAATATAAAGTGTCATCATTTATGCAACTAGAAAAAACTTGATCTGAATGTATTTGTTCAATTTTGTTAGTTGGAATATGGATTTTGAATAATCCGTTTGAGGTCGATGCATATATATTCACTTTGTCAACTTCGACGTTATAAATAAGTTGATTCTTAGAGATCTCGTAGATATTCATTATGTTGAATTCGTTAATATAGTGAATATAACCTGTCTCTGTTCCGATAAATATTTTATTATTATTTGATTTTATGAAGCTCACAGGTATATTGGATATCTTTTCAGTTTTTTTACTATCAAAGATATACTTGTAAAGACCAGATTTGTTGCCAAAAATCAGGTTGCCATCATGGATGCTAATGTGTTTATATCCATTTAACCCTGTTGGTATTTTGTTAATTATTTTATAATTTTTATCAAGTACATCTATAGATTTAGCATCAGTTGAAATAAATAAGTTTTCTTTATACCTCGCCAGTCCCCAAACATTCTTGTTAGTAATATTAATTTTTGAGACAATATTATTTGATTCTGAAAAATTTACGAAACCTTTTATTAGTGTTCCAACATAAAATTGATCGTCAAAAATATTGAAAGTAACATTGTTAAATTCTTCAATGTCAAGCGTTCCAATGTTTTCTTTCGAAGAGATGTTGTGTATTGAGTTTTGTATTAAACCAAATATCTCTCTTTTGTAGCTAGATAATTGTTGGTAGGGAGTATTACTTATAAGATTAGATTTTGATAATGATGTAGAAAAGTGATGTAACCCATCCTGATCTGAGTAGTAAATTTTATTTCCATTTTTAGTAATGCTTAGAACAGAAGAACTGATTGTATTGATTTTGTTATTTTTTACTTTTAATAAATTTTTATTGTATGTTTTAATTAAAATAATTTCATCTTGTATCAGAAAATCTTTTATATCGATTACAGTCTGATGTTTAAATATTTCTGTAGTTTTGTTATTATCTAATTTAATAATCGATGTATCTGTAGAAAAATATATGTTACTTTCAAACTCTCTTATTTTCCATATAGGGCTTTCGTTATATTCACCGATATCTAAATGAATAATCTTATCTTTATTTGACTGGTATAAAGCTAACCCTTGGTTTGTTCCTATATAAATATTACCATTACTTGCAAGATACATGCTTCTGATAAATGCAGATGGTAATCCTTGTTCTTGTGTAAAATGTCTGAATTCTGTACCATCAAAACGATTTAAACCATTGATAGTGCCAATCCATAAAAATCCATTGTTATCTTTCGTAAAAGAAGTAACTGTATTCTGAGATAATCCTTCACTAACACCATACATATCCGAATTCAAAAGAATATGAGAATCAGGAATTTCAATAAGTTCTGTTTCAGCTAATGAGGTAATTGATTTACTTGAATTAAGTTGACTATTTTGACCATCAAATGCCCACGCAGATACCGCAAAAATCCCGCTCAAGATAATACAAAACAAAAAGGCATAAATTTGTCGAAAAAGCATGGTCATTTATTGTTCTAATTAGTTAACGCATCTGTTTCAATGCAAAAATATTGTATCACTTTTTCAGATCTTGATACGTTTGTCAAAGCGTATGCCGTAAATATATCTCATTTATTTTACAACTGAGAAATAAGTGTACGAATTATGTTAAGTGCCGGAAAATTGACGCGAAATTTATGGCTTAGAAAGATAACTTTGTTGGTTTTATAGTCGGTTAGGTATAAAAAATGCAGTCTTTATAACTGCATTTTATTTAAAAGATGTTATTCAATGTACTTATAATTTGAATCGTTTGGACGTTTCTTTAAATTTATCAATGTTCAAGTCGATTTTTTGACCATTAATGTCGGTATTCATTGTATTGCCTGATGAACAGCTAGTAAGGACGACTCTGTCACAATTAACTTCAGTGAGTTTATTAGAGATAAACTGTTGCATATCCTGTTGGGTGATTTGCTTTAATTCTTCAACAACTTTCTCTCTCTGTGTAAAATCATAATCTTTGTTGCCTATGCTTGACCATAACCTCTGACTGCGAGTTTTTAAGTTTGGCTCATGCTGCATTATACTGTTGATTAAACCTTGCTTGGTTTCACTCCAGTCTTTTTCACTTTCATTTAAGAGTGTTTTAGCATAATCCGCTAGAAACTGATCGATTTTTGTCAGCAGTTGATCGGGAGTGACTGTCGGAGATTGGATGTAAAAAATAATCCCTGGGTGACGATTTAATGGTAGGTAATTGGTACCAACCACATACCCCAGTTGTTGTTGTGTCCTCAGCTCATGAAAGTAAGCAGAGGAAATGGCTTGATTCAGCAAACTGAACATCGCCATTTTGTGTGTATTGGTTTGCTTGGATTGATAGTAAATCAGAATGGCATTATCTTGATGCTCGATTTCGAGCTCTCGAACTAAGGTACCTCTATTCGTAATATTTACAAGCTCTCTCGTTGACTCGTCACTCGGGGCTGATACTAATGTTAATAATTTAGTGATCCTCTGGCTGATTTGTTCTGCTTCTTTTTTTAGAAAGTCGCCATAAATCAAACCTTCAACATAAGTGGCTTTATAAAAATCATCCACATGTTGATGCAGCTCGTCCAGAGTCGCAGTTTCAAGTTCATGCGCAAAGGTGAGAGGCTCAAAACTATGAAGCTGCATTGTCGCTGTTAATGCAGAAAACAGTTGTGAGATTGGCCTTGTCTTACTGATGTTGCCCCAACTGCGACCTAATTGGCGTTTGATGTACTTGAAACGAGTTTCTGAAAAGTTTCGTTCTCTGGCCTTTTCTATTATCACCATGAGTAACTTGTACTGTTTTGGGGTAAAGCCACTGACGTGTAGAGTTAATCCCGCTTGGTGAGGATAAATATGGTAGCCAAGTCCAGCAACCTCTGCTGCATAAGTATGCTCTGTAAGGTTATCCAGTAGCATTTCGATGTACAGTCGAGTCAACATTGCGTGCCGTGCACTACTACTGCCATGTAATGAGTCTATCGCAAAATACATGTGTCCTTTAGGTACTTGAAACTCTTGATCTTTCAAATGCCATAATCGAAAGCCTTTGCTTTCACTTATTACTTCAGGAATTTCAGTTGCATAATCTGTGAAGCGAGGAATGACATCCTCAAGTATGTAAGGGTTCACTTCTGGTAGGTGAATTTCAGTTCTCGGTTGAATGTCACGCCACTTCACAAGCTGAGCAATTGTAAAGTCATCAACAGCATAATTGGTAGAATACCAGTGGCTCGTTTGATTTATCGGTTGATCGAGAGCAATTAAAGTGAGCCTCATTTTGTTAACTTTCAACTGACTCACTAATTCTAAGGCTTCTTCTTCAACAAGTTCGTCCATTCGGTAGTCACCAAAAAGCACGTCTTCGAAGTCATAATGTTGAAGGTTTAAGCTTACGTGACTTGCCAAATCACCTGATTTAGTCGGCTCTTGATATTCAAATGCTTGCTTTAAAAGGTTTGCACGCTCTTCGTATCGCCAACTTTTTAGCCCCTCTGCTGTGATTAATTGAATGTATTCCAGAGTAACTCGCACGATTTCATCGATGTTTTCGATGCCTAAATCGGTGAGTTGGTAGTGAATGGCAAATTCTTTAAAGTTATAGCCAGAAATACCACCTCCTGAAGAAAGGTGATTGGCCCAACTCTTTTCTTTTAAATAAGACAGCAAACTTCCCGAGTTTTCATTCCCAAGTAAATGACTAATAAAAGTAAGAGGTTTTGTTCGATAATATTGTTCAATGTTGGGTAAAGTGAAACTGATTGTTAGATGCTTTTGCTTTTTAAGTGGAATGATTTTTATTAATTTTTGTTGTTGATCTTCACCATAAACTGCAACATCTGGGTATTGTTTTTCTAATTGCTTATTTTTTATATTCGAAAAATATTTATGAGCCAGCTTTTCTTGAGTCGCCAATGTTTCAGAACTTACGATGCAAAGTGTCATCAGGTTTGCACTGTATAAGTCTTCATAAAATGAAACTAACTCCTGTCTCAAGTTTTCAGGTTCACCAGCGAGTGTTTGCAAATTACCGACAGAAAATTTAGAAAATGGGTGATCTTGATTGCTGGTCTCTTTACTTACTTCATAAATGCGTCGTAAATCCTCTTTCAGTTTTAAGCTATATTCTGAATCGATAGCATTTCGCTCTCGCTCTACCAGTTCTGCGTCAAAAAGTGGGGCAATGAAGAATTGGCTAAATCTATCTAATAGATCATCAAATGCGCTTGGAATGATAGTACTGAAAAAGCTTGTATGCTCTGTTCCTGTCCAGGCATTATTGTTCCCGCCATGCTGATTTACGAAAGCATGGAAGGAACCAGAATCTGGATATTTTTCAGTCCCTAAAAAGAGCATGTGCTCGAGAAAATGTGCCATGCCAGGGCGAGCTTTAGGATCATCAAAATGGCCGACATTAACCGTTAAAGAAACCGCCGATTTTGATGCATTTTTATCCTCAATAAGTACTATTTTTAAATCATTTTCCAACGTCAGACTGCGATATTGACGATGATCATTTGGGCTAGTGATGATGCTGGATTCTGAATTCAATGAATAATCCCATAAAATGTAAAAAAAAGAATATGTATATGAAAAATATTACTCTGACCACAATATATAGTGGTTCTATAATCAC
Source organism: Parashewanella hymeniacidonis (assembly GCF_016900895.1). Lineage (GTDB taxonomy): Bacteria > Pseudomonadota > Gammaproteobacteria > Enterobacterales > Shewanellaceae > Parashewanella > Parashewanella hymeniacidonis. The sequence goes on along the minus strand of NZ_JAFEUN010000064.1, from coordinate 8,984 downwards.
TTTTTCGCAAATAAATTCTAGAAAATAGAAAACTTAGATTCTGCTTGTTCGAGCTTAAAAGTGGATGAACAAGACGACTCAGGGCAAGTTTATTGTATGTTTATTCTCGTGCAAATTTTACACGTTTAGGTGGTACGGGTATTCAGAAACATTAAATGTTTGTGATAAATATCAAAGACCGAACAATTTTGCTTTTTATTTCGTATAGGGAGAATACCAGCAACGCTTTGAATTTTAAGACACCAGTATTGCTATTGATTAAAAGATATTCCTATTAGTTTTAACTCGATATCTGGATATTTCGTTATTAGCTTTTGTTGAATATCAAAATAGCGTTACAATTGAGTTAGTGATGATGTTCTCCATATGTAATAAGAAGAGAAATTTATGCAATTATTTTTGATGCGCCATGGTGAAGCAAGTTATCAGGCCGACTCTGATAAAGAGCGTATCTTGACGGACCTTGGTGTCGAACAAGCTAAAGTGATGGCTGTTTGGTTGTCGAAAACAATTACACAGTTTGATTTAGTGTTAGTTAGCCCATATGTCCGGGCTCAGCAGACTTGGAAGAACATCGTAGACTCGAACATCACGGCAAAAAAAGTTTGCACACTAACAGAATTGACTCCATCTTCAGAACCTTCGCAATCTTCTACTGCCATTGAAGCTTATGCTGAACATTATAAAGCTGACACTGTATTAGTCGTCGCTCATATGCCGTTGCTTGGTTACTTAGTTAATGAATTTATTCCAAGTGAGGAGCCGCCATTGTTTGCAACAGCAGGCATCACTATTTTGAATCTTTTAGCTGAAGGTAGAGTGATAGAATCGCAAAACAGTCCCGAAACGGTTTCTAGAGAGCGCTAGAAGCCACCATCTTCGATATCAACCAAAACGATTAAGGCAGCGTCACCACCCCATTCTTTGGGAGCTTGATGAAAGGCTAAAACTTTTGGGTGTTGTGCCAACCACATTGGTAATTGTTGTTTTAAAATCCCGGTGCCATGACCATGCATGATATTACAGCAGTTCATATGCTGTTTTACACAGGCTCGTATTAGTGCGGCAATTTCAAGTTTCGCTTCAGTTTGGCGCATACCGTGTAAATCTAAAATTAATTCAGGTACATAATCTCCACGCCTTAAACGTTTGACTTCGTGCTTATCAATGCCATCTTGGCTCCAACGCATAGGGCCTTCATCTGGGAGATAAGGTTGATAAGTATCAGAAAAGTAGCTATCAGCATGAAGCTTTTGTTCGCGTTCTTGCAATATTTTCTTAGATTTAGCGGTTTGTTTGAAATGTACTTTGTCCTGCTTCAGCGGCTTTACACCATTCATTAGGTCAGCAAACGAGTCAAAGTCATTGGTATCAGTCTTCTTGTTCATGGTTTTATTTTACTTAATCTTGTGGCAAGTTGACATACTTTCGGTAAAATACAAAGCATAATTGATGAAGGGATGACCTCATCACAGTAATAAATATCGGAGCGTATTTTGGATAGAATTTTTGTTGATGAAGCGGTAAATGAACTTCGTACCATTGGCGACATGTTGCGTTGGTCTGTTAGCCGTTTTAATGACGCTGGCATTTATTATGGTCACGGCACTGATAATGCGTGGGATGAGGCTATTGCTTTGGTATTTCATGCGTTGCATTTACCTCATGAAATTGGTCAACAAGTTATCCATTCAAATTTAACGGCATCTGAAAAGCATAAAATTGTTGAACTCGTCATTCGTCGTGTTCAAGAGCGTTTACCTGTGCCATACCTAACCAATAAAGCATGGTTTTCTGGTTTTGAATTTTATGTTGATGAGCGAGTTCTTGTACCAAGATCTCCGATCGCAGAGTTAATTGGCAATCGTTTTAGTCCTTGGTTGTATAACAAGCAAGTAAATCGAGTGTTAGATTTATGTACTGGTAGTGCCTGTATTGCAATCGCATGTGCTTATGAATTTGAAGATGCAGAAGTCGATGCGTTAGATATCAGTGATGATGCGCTTGAAGTTGCTCAAATCAATGTTGAGTCACATGGAATGATTGAGCGAGTGTTCCCTATGCAGTCTGATGTGTTTTCGTCAATACCAAAAGGGCCTCAGTATGATCTGATTGTATCTAATCCACCTTATGTGGACCAAGAGGATATTGATGATATGCCAGATGAATATCATCACGAGCCAGAATTAGGCTTAGCTTCAGGGCGTGATGGTTTAGATCTCACTAAACGTATTTTAGCCAATGCGGCTGATTATTTGACAGAAGAAGGCGTATTAGTGGTCGAAGTGGGTAATTCTATGATTCACCTAATAGAACAATTCCCTGATGTGCCATTTACGTGGGTTAACTTTGAGCACGGTGGTGATGGCGTATTTGTATTGACTCGCGATCAACTTGTCGAAAATGAAAGTCTATTTGCAATTTTTAAAGAGCAATAAGGATTCGGTGTGTCAGGAAATAGCATAGGTTCAAGTTTCATTGTTACTACCTTTGGTGAAAGTCATGGTAAAGCATTAGGCTGTATTGTTGATGGTTGTCCTCCAGGGGTCGAAATTTCAGAACAAGAAATTCAAAAAGAATTGGATAGACGTCGTCCAGGTACATCTCGTTATACTACTGCACGTCGTGAACCCGATGAAGTCAAAATACTTTCTGGTGTATTTGAAGGGAAAACCACAGGTACATCAATTGGTTTATTGATTGAAAATACCGATCAACGCAGTCAAGACTACTCCAATATCAAAGACACTTTCCGTCCTGGGCATGCCGATTATACCTACGAGCAAAAGTATGGCTTTCGAGATTATCGTGGCGGCGGTCGTTCCTCCGCTCGTGAGACTGCAATGCGTGTTGCCGCTGGTGCAATTGCGAAGAAGTATTTACGAGAAAAATGCGGTATTCAAATTACTGGATACCTATCTCAATTAGGGCCTATTAAAGCTGAAACGATAGATTTTGATTTGATCGAAACGAATCCTTTTTTCTTCCCTGATTCTTCAAAGCTTGCAGCGTTAGATGAATATATGCGAAAGCTAAAAAAAGAAGGGGATAGCGTTGGGGCTAAAGTTGCAGTTATTGCTACCAATGTGCCTGTTGGATTAGGTGAACCCGTATTTGATCGCTTAGATGCCGATATAGCTCATTCTTTAATGAGCATTAATGCAGTAAAAGGGGTTGAGATAGGTGATGGTTTTGCTGTTGTCGAACAAAAAGGCTCTGAAGGTCGTGATTTAATGTCACCAAAAGGTTTTGAGTCCAATCATGCTGGTGGTGTATTAGGGGGGATCTCCTCAGGACAACCTATATTGGCATCAATTGCACTCAAGCCAACATCAAGCATCAGTATTCCTGGTAAGACAATTGATAAGCATGGTAATGAAATTGATATTGTAACAAAAGGTCGCCATGACCCTTGTGTAGGTATTCGTGCAGTGCCCATTGCTGAGGCCATGCTCGCAATTACTCTAATGGATCATGTTATTCGAAACCGTGGTCAAAATATCGATGTGAATCGTAATACGCCTGAACTTGGTATGTCTAAATAAGCACATTGAGTTTGTGATAAAAATAAAAAGGGGATTTAACGATGCCGTTTCGACTTGGGTTGATTGTTAACCCATATGCAGGGTTAGGTGGAAGTGTTGCCTTAAAAGGAAGTGATGGCGTTGCTGAAGAAGCAATGGCACTTGGTGCTATCCCAAAAGCACATTTACGCATGGTTGAAGCTTTAAAAGTTTTATTACCTTATAAAGATCAAATTGAAATCTACACTGCTAGTGGTGATATGGGTGAGAATATAGCCCATGAGCTTGGTTTTAATATTAAGATGGTATATCAAGCTCCTAATCGTCCTGAAGCTAAAGACACTCAAGAATCTGTAAAAATTCTAAATCAAACAATCATTGACCTTCTGCTATTTGCTGGTGGCGATGGGACAGCAAGGGATGTGTTTAAGGTCGTTCGTGAAGACTTACCTGTTTTAGGTGTTCCTGCTGGCGTTAAAATTCACTCAGGCGTTTATGGTATTACTCCAAAAGCCTCTGGTCTTGTCGTTAAGATGTTGCTTGAAGGTGAGTTAGTCAGCTTGATGCACGCTGATGTCATGGACATTGATGAGGCAGCCTTTCGTGGTGGAGTAGTAAAAGCCAAACGATTTGGTGAAATGTTAGTACCTGCCGAACCAAGGTATATTCAAGCTGTTAAAATGGGCGGAAAAGAAGTCGATGAGCTTGTTTTATCCGATATTGCTGCAGATGTTATTGAGTCAATGGAAGACGAACTATACGTCATGGGATCAGGCTCAACGGTTGCTGCAGTTATGGAATCCTTGGGTTTAGATAATACCTTGCTTGGTGTCGATTTAATTTTAAATGAAGCGATTGTTGAATCTGATCTTACTGCGCAGAGACTGTTAGAACTGACAGAAGGGAAACCAACAAAGTTAGTGATTACCTTGATTGGTGGTCAGGGCCATATTTTCGGTCGAGGTAATCAACAATTATCACCAGATTTGATCCGTCGCATTGGAAAAGAAAATATTATTATTTTAGCGACAAAAAGTAAGTTAAAAGCACTTGAAGGCCGACCATTAATCGTGGATAGTGGCGACCCGAATTTAGACAGTGAATTGAGTGGGTATTATCAAGTCATTACCGGTTACCATGACAGCGTAATGTATCAAGTTGCCACACCAGAAGAATTGGAGAAGTAGAATGTTGGAGCAATACGAAGCAGCACTAGAAAACTGGATTGGAGACGTTGTCGTTCATGGCGATGATGATGCACTGTTTGCAAGTGGTTATTTACAAGGTCACATTGCTGTTGTGCTTTCTGAGCTTGAAGCCGAAGATGATAGCTCGCTTACTGCTTTAGATAACAAAGTTGTCGAGTGTATGAAACTGGCAAGAGAAGAGCTTGAAGGTGGAGACTTTGTGCTGGTTGAATCAGCCTGGAAAGAGTTGAGAAATAAAATCTCTGTATAGCGAGTTATTTTTGGATGCAGCCCTCACAATAGAGGGCTATTTTTTATAAGATACTGTTTGAAAAAGTGCCTTACTGTATCTTATTTTTTGTTAATTGTTATATACCATTATGATACCTGAAGATGCATGTTTCAGGACTTTCTCATCGCCAATTCTTTGAGGCGCATTAGCGAAGGAATATCGGGATTCTTTCGAGCTAATGTAACAAAGAAGAATTGGTGCTGAGAAGTCCACGAAGTGCGAGTTGCACAGCGTGTTACTCTGTGTTGCCAGTGCTAACAATAGCTCACTATTGCTAGCACTGTCGCCTTGATTAACAAGCTGTGCATTCTCGCTGAAATCGAGCATCTTCAGGTATCATGGGTATATCTTGCACCCTGCTGGCAATTCAGGAGTAGAGATGTCTAATGCTACATCACCTTCAATTAAAAGTGCCTCCACTTCAACAAGGTTAGTTGAAGGTGTGACGTTAAGGATAAGGTTGCTGATGCGCTCTATTTAAATCGGCTTATTCTTCTCAATCTTCCTAATCCACATCCGGTTCGGGTTAAGCTTTTTCAAAAGATTGTAATCGACAGGCGGGATTTCATTGCAAAGTAATGATGCCATCACTTCAGCGGCTAGTGGTCCAGAACATAGGCCACGAGAGCCCAAAGCTCCCAGCACGTATAAACCTTCAATTATCGGAGCTTCAGTATCTCGCCAGTACTGCTCAACATACGATTTACGTTTATTCAAAATTGGTTTTTGCATTTCGACCAATTTTTCATAATCAGGCGCACATCCGAGCATCGGGAAGTGATCGCGGGTGACCATACGCACGCCAACTCTGGCATCGTGACCAGAAATGTCAATGTCATCAATCCATTCTTTCTCTGGATAGCTATGCTGCATCTTTTGTAAGTTATCCAGTTGTTCAATCGGCTGATAACTACGGTCATGACTTAATCGAACATAGCTTGCACCAACACAATGCATATTGTTATTTGCCGGTGTCATATACCCATGAGCGCAGATAACTGTTTTTAATTTAGAGATTTTTGAACGAGAGGGAATATGACTCACTTGACCTCTAAAGTTTGAAGCAGGTAACTCTTTAGTTTGTTCAAAGTTGATCAGTTGTGAGCCTGTGGCATTGACGACTTGTTTAAATGGGCCAAAAACCTCTTTATCGGTGTGAAGTAACCAAGCATCACCCGTTTTTTCTAGCTTAGTGATATTATAGTTATACTTGATTGAAACATCACTTAAGCTTTTCGCTTTAGCTAAAGTAGCTTGAGTAAACTCAAACGGACAAACCCAACCAGCAAGAGGATAAAACGCAGCAGGTTTATCAATATTAATCCCTGCAATATCGTTTGCACGATTTGCATCAACAGATTGAACGATATCGTCTGGCCAATCTTGCCCATCTAGGATTTTATTGAGTCTGTCCGTCGATCGTTCATCATGACCGCTTTGCAATACGCCACAAAAATCATGATCGAGTTTATAGCCATCAGCTGAAAGTTGTTGAACACGTTGACGACTGAATAAAAAAGCTTGCTGAAAGAATTGGCTTAATTCGGAATTTTCAGGAGTAAGTAATGGATAAAGAGCACCTTGCTTATTTCCTGAGGCACCTTGCGCTACTTCACTATCTTTACAGAATATTTTTACCGTTTTCCCACGCTCAGCTAAAGACAAAGCTAAATGTACACTGGCAAGCCCACCTCCGATAATTGCAACGGGCGCCTCTATATCACTTTTGGTTCGAGGAATAGGGCATAAGTGGTGTTTCTGAGCCGTTGCTTCTCCATAACTTTTTAAGGAGTCGATAAACAATCGCTCATTAATAAATGATTTACTTAGCGGTTGTTCGTCGGCAATAAAAATTGAAGCAAGTGACATTGAGGTCTTAGAGATAAAACTTGCTATGGGGTGTGAAGTTTGCTCTGTGTCAAAACCCAATCCAAACTGGATAGCTTGAGCTTTGGTTCTGTCTTCAATAGGGTAATTATCAGATACACCATCAGCATTAGGACAAATATCTAAAATTACCTTACCGTCATCAAACTTAAATCTTTGCCAACCTAAAATATTAACTGGTGAAATATGTTTAAGGTTTTCGATAACAATTTGCAGAGCAGAGTTGTCAGAGTTTTCTAAAAGAAGTGTATCTTGCCAAATTGATAAGTCGTCACAGAGAAGACGGATATGTAATGCAGTTTTGGTAAAGCACTCTTTTTGCAGATAAAGTAAACTGAGTAGCTCAACGGAAGAATCCACTTCTACCATGGTTATTGAGAGCTGATTATCGTATGTCTCAAATAGTTGCCATTGGAAGTCAAAAAGAAGATGAGCTAAATCAGGTTTTCCGGGATAGTTTTCCTGAAAAAACTTGATTATCTCATTCGGATAACGCTTAATTTGCATGGTTTTGTCGTTAACATGGTGAAGATTCACTGATTTTTACCTAATTCTTTACCGCAATTTAGCCTATTTTACCCGTGGTTACTGAAAGCTGACCACTTTTAGTTGGTAAAACAGCTACCATTGTCGCAGAAAATTGAAATGGATAGTTAACAAATGAAAAGAGTCGTCATTAGTGGTATCGGTGTTGTATCTAGTATCGGTAACAACAAACAAGAAGTCACTGAGTCATTAAAAGCTGGTCGCAGCGGTATTACCTATTCTGAGCAATTCGAAGAAATGAATCTTCGTAGCCGTGTTTGGGGTAACATCGACCTTGATACAAAAGAGCACATTGATCGTAAAGCATTACGCTTCATGGGCGATGCAGCTGCTTACGCATACATTGCGATGCAAGAAGCAATTGAAGACGCACAATTAACCGAAGAGCAAATCAGTAACCCAAGAACTGGTTTAGTTGTTGGTACTGGTGGTGCTTCTTCAAAAAACCAAGTTCAAGCGGCAGATACATTACGAAGCCGTGGCGTTAAGCGTGTTGGTCCTTATGTAGTTCCACGTATAATGTCGAGTACTTCTAGTGCTTGTTTGGCAACACCTTTCAAAATTAAAGGTCATAACTACTCAATCAGTTCTGCTTGTGCAACCAGTGCACACTGTATTGGTCACGCAGCTGAACTAATCCAGCTTGGTAAACAAGATATGGTGTTTGCTGGTGGTTCTGAAGAAGTAGATTGGACTCTAGCAATGGGCTTTGACGCTATGGGCGCATTGTCTACTCAATACAATGATACTCCAGAGAAAGCGTCTCGTACTTATGATGCGGACCGTGATGGTTTCGTTATTTCTGGTGGCGGTGCAATTGTCGTTGTTGAAGAACTAGAGCACGCGCTAGCTCGTGGTGCAAAAATCTACGCTGAAATCATAGGTTACGGTGCTTCTTCAGACGGTTACGATATGGTTGCTCCATCTGGTGAAGGCGCTGTTCGTTGTATGCAAGAAGCCTTAGCGAATGTTGAAGGTGGCATTGACTACATCAATACTCACGGTACCTCTACACCAGTAGGAGATACTCGCGAATTAGAAGCGATTAAAGAAGTATTTGGTAACGATTGCCCGCCAACGGCATCAACTAAGTCTATGACGGGTCACGCTTTAGGTGCTGCGGGTGCTCATGAAGCTATCTACAGCCTATTGATGATGGAAAATGGTTTTATTGCCCCAAGCATCAATATTGAAAACTTAGATGAAAATGCAGCAGGTCTGCAAATTGTTAGTGAATATCGTGATGCTGAATTGAACACTGTTATGAGTAACAGCTTTGGTTTCGGTGGCACAAACGCTACTTTGGTAATGAAAAAGTACAAGTAGTTCCAGAACTACTCTGTATAAAAAGCCGCTTATTAAGCGGCTTTTTTGTTTGCCCAGCGAAGCTGGCAAACCCGACAGGTTGAAAGAAACCTGTATCGGCCCGACTGAGGGGAAGATAATCCGAATGGCAAGGGCGTTGTTGGCTAACGGCAGGGTCTGAAGGAAGCCATAGGAAGTTAGAGGAACACAGCGAAAGTGAACCTGATTCGGCATAATAGAGAG
>NZ_JAFEUN010000063.1 GCF_016900895.1 Parashewanella hymeniacidonis | reverse complement strand
CCTTCTGGAAACGCTCACTAAAAACAAATTTGCTTTTGATATTTATCACCAGAGTTGGACTTCCTGCTCTGGCGAGCTCGCTTGTATTTGTGACTTTAGATCATATAGATCTGATCAGTCCCGTTTTCTCTAAATATTCTGAAAACAACTCGTACTTCTTCGAGTGTGAGAATACGACTACGGCTTTGTTCCACTCCACCAGCATGACGAACGCTAAAGGCTTCTGCTGGATTGTGTTGCAATAAGTTGAGTCTTATACCGTGGCGAAAGATTTGCTTGCAATACATAAGTGCATCGTTGGCGATAGTTGGTCTATTGCTGTTGGTAATGGCTTCAATGGTCATTCTGATATCTAAAGGTGTTACTCGCTTTAGCCCAAGTTCACCGATGGTCGGAGCAAGATCTTTAGTGTAAATTCTTTAAGGAATTTGAGGGTGCTTTACTCGTTTTTCTATATCGTTTCTAAGCCAGTCTTCTGCGAGATCATTAACGGTAGCAATTCTTACTTGTGATGGGCGTTTTTTTTCGGCGATTGGGTCGATACCTTCAGCAATTTGTGCTTTTATCTTGATAGCTTTGACTGATGCTTTGGACAGTGATAACTCACCCTCCTGTTTACCGTATTTTCCTATGATCATCTCACGGCGCTTTTTGTTGATGGTGTAGCGTAAAACCCAGAATCCTGTGCCGACATTACTGATTCGAAAATATAAACCGTTGCCAATGGCAAAACGTCCAGAGTCTCTTTTTTTTAGCAATGCTTTGATTTGTTTGTCATTTAGCTTTTGAGGCATACAAGGGCTCTATAAAAAGTGGTGACATTTGCAATTTATCTGACTTGTTCGAGCGATGCAAATGAAATATGTCTCCATTTGTGTCACCACCTTTTTGAAATTATGGGAAAGAAATAGAAAGAATTAGAAAAGGTAAAAGCCGCTAACATAGCGACTTTTATGAGTTTTGTGTTTGTTGGATAAGCTTGGAAAAATTATTCGACGTTTTGGATCTGCTCGTAGGATATAAATGTCAATCTACTGAAAATAAGTGCTTTATGTAGGTTTTTTTCACTTATAATCCGCTGAATGTCACCATTTATGTCACCAATGTACCAAAGTGTGCCTTGCAAAGATTGAGATCGATTAACTGGGCATTCCGATTTTCAACTCAGTTTTTATATTTTGCTCTGTAGATTATGTTGATGCAATCGACATGACATAAAAATACGTCGATAAAGTCAGTTTATTTCGACTATTGCTGAGAGGCTATTGAACCAAGGGTCAACAATCTAGTTTAAAAAATTACTTATCTTTACACTATTAGTGTTAAGATCTACAATAATTTAAACCTAGGTTTAAAATAATGCAGTTAATCACACTAATAGTATTAATATGAGCTCAAAAATAAACTGGTTAATAGAGAATACCTATCCCGGCAGCATAGTATTGCAAACATGGCTAAGTGAAAATGACGTTAGCCATTCATTAACCCAACGCTATGTGACTAGCGGCTGGCTCAAAAAGCTGCGAGCAGGTGTTTATTTTCGACCGCTTAGTGATCCGAACACAACCCCAAGCTGGTCAAGTGCATTACAAGCACTAGAGCAGCAATTAAACTTGCCTGTACATTTGGCCGGACTATCTAGTTTGAAGTACCAAGGGTTAAGCCATTACTTTCAGCTTGTGGAAAGTCAGGTTTGGCTTGGTGTTGCCAATAAAAGGCTATTACCTAAGTGGTTTGCAGAGTTTTCTGCTCAAGAATGGTTGTGTTGCAATAACAGTAAATTAGCTGAATTTAGTCCAAGAGATTTTATAAAGCTAACGGTTGATGGACAAGAGTTAAAAGCCAGTTCACCTGAGCTTGCGGCTTACGAAGTTGTTGACTCAATAGGTAAACATCTTAGTTTTCAACATGCGGCTGAGCTATTTCAAGGGCTTACAAATCTAAGTCCACGGAAAGTTCAGTCATTACTAGAACGAAGTCGAGCAATACAAACTAACCGAGTATTTTTGTATTTAAGTCATTATTACGTTCATCAATGGGCTAAGAGGTTGGATGAAACCAAGATAAAACTTGGGACGGGTAAGCGACAAGTAGTTAAGCATGGGAAGCTAGCAGAAAACTATTTAATCACAGTACCAGAAATGTTATTCCATCGAGGTGAGAATGGATAAACAATCAGTTTATTATCGTCAAGTTTCATTGTTAATGAGAGTGTTACCAATTGTCGCTAAAGAGTCCGTATTTGCATTAAAAGGCGGAACTGCAATCAACCTCTTCATTCGTGATTTTCCAAGATTATCAGTGGACATAGATCTGTCATATTTGCCTTTGGAACCAAGAAATGAAGCACTAAGCAATGCAAAACTGGCGCTGAACAGTATCACTAGAAAAATAAACCAACTTCCGAACACAAGAGCGATATTACAAGACAATCGCTCAGACGAGTTGAGAATTATCGTTCATGGTGAGCAGGCTCAAATAAAAATTGAAGTTTCTCCTGTGGCGAGAGGAACTTTACATGAACCCCAAATCATTCCGGTTTCAGAGTTTGTGGAAGATGAGTTTGGCTACGCAGAAATCCTCGTTGTGAGTCTGCCTGATTTATATGGCGGGAAGCTATGTGCGGCCATGGACAGACAACACCCAAGAGATCTTTATGATGTGAAGCTGCTGCTCGATAACGAAGGCATAACCAGAGAAATATTTATCGGCTTTATCACTTATGTTCTAGGGCATCCAAGGCCGATACATGAAGTGCTGTCACCAAACTGGAAGGACATAAAAGAGATTTATACCAGTGAATTTGTTGGTATGACCAATGAACCTGTGAGTATTGAGGCATTAAAACTTACCCGCGCTGAAATGCTACAAGCGTTAAAAGTCAATTTCACAGAGCAGGATCGAAATTTCCTATTATCTTTCAAAAATGCAGAGCCAAACTGGTCATTATTTGATGTGCCTATTGCTCAAGAGCTGCCTGCTATTAAATGGAAACTACTTAACTTAAGCCAACTGAAAAAGAATGCCGCTAAGCACCAACAGCAGCTTGAAAAACTGGATTCAGTGCTAAAAACATGGCTACCAACAAACTAAATTTGACTTACCCAAATCAATAAGTCGGAAAGTAGCCAAGCTACAGCTCTGCCAAGATATTTCTTTGGTGGTGTTTTATTTTGTTGCTCAAGACGCCACCAAGTTGCAGTTGAGACGGAAGTGATTTGCTTGCGTTCTTTTTCTCTAATTAGACGCTCGCAAAGCCCGTATGAATCTAGCACCTTAGCTCTTTGTTCTTGAGTGGGAACTTCAAAAGGAGGAACTCTAAACATGACACATCCTCTCTATATTTTGCCGCTTTGAAATCGTTAAAAAACCAAAGTACCAAAACCAAAATGTAATTTCAGTCGAGAAAGATAAGGGTTTTCCTTACCTTTCTCAGTTTTTTTGGTTTTATGTCTTTAAATTCAATGTGTAAGTGATGATGATATATTTCTTAAATGGCTAAAGGCTGATCTGATGACAAAATTTACAAAATTGCAGGGGTTTGGACAAGAGTACTGCAACTTCTCCTTATACTTTTACTGCTACTTATACTGGTTGGTATAAGGCTATCGAAAGTGTTTTATTAACAGTTGTGAAAGCCTTTAATAACCCTTACTCAAGGGTTCAAGTAACAGGAAATGATAGTGAAATAATCTAAGTAACCCTGTTGATGAGACCTTAAATGAATCCTTGCTGAACCAAAGAACGATGAATATTGCGGATGCTCTCCTAAATAAGATAATGGCTGGTAATTATTACATTTGTATATAGGTTGAAACTTGAGCTTAGCCAGTGACTTATTTATCCCTACATTAAACCAGCAAGGGTTCGCAGTACCTAAATTAGATCCATTTTCGAAAAGATTTACAGAACCAACTTCAGGTACGTTATTGGAAATCGGAGCCGCTTTTGGTTTTGCGACATTAAAAGCACTAGCCAATGGTGCGAACGTTTATGCCAATGACCTTGAGCCAAAACACCTTAAACAATTGTCTGATGCCGCTGATGGAAAAGGTTATCGAGGATTGAAAACAATTGCGGCTCGCTTTCCAGACGAACTTGAGTTCGAAAATGAAACATTTGAAAAGATTTTGATCAGTCGAGTGCTACATTTTTTCACTGGCGAACAAATTCAGCGCAGTTTACGAAAAATTTACGACTGGTTATCTGCCAGTGGCGAGTTAATTGTGGTGTGCGATACCATCTACTTTAAACATTGGGAGGCAGTTTACCCTGAATACAAAAAAAGAAAAAATACCAACAAACGCTTTCCCGGTGAATTTAACGAACCATTAAAGCACGCTGAGAAATGGGGGCAACACTTACCAGAGTTTTATCATTTTCTAGATGTTGAGTCTCTATCATCATTTTTTAAAGATGCAGGCTTTGACATTGTTGAGGCTGGATACATCAATCGGAAAAATCAGTTTCCTGATGAGCTACTTTATGATGGCAGAGAGAGTGTTGGGATTGTGGGTAGGAAGCCTTGTAAATAAAGCTTTTTTAACATACCCAACCGTTTGAAGTAACTCATTTTTGCTCCTTTCCAAGTGCATAGCGTCTATGGTTGTGAGCGTTAATTGTTTTGATTTGACCAAGTTTTAGTAAAAAAGCTCACATACCTACATTTACATTATTAGACTTTAATCTAATTCAGCAAAAATTAGAATATAAAAGACTTGACATTTAGATTTGTGTACATTGGGGTGACTACGTGTATAATAAAGTGTATCATGACACAATAAATCGAATATTTAGAGTGGACAAAATGGTTTCTAAAAGCTATCAACATGCACCGTTGTTAATGACTATTGTTGATGTACGATTTTCTGATATTCCAGATTTTTATGGAGAGGGAAAGTTAGTACAGCTAGAATCATTACTGCGTGAAATTGGATTTGTAGAAAAAGTAATTGAAAAACAACAGGCTGTTAGTTTTGAGTTAACACCAGACTCAGAAGGCAGGCTATTAAACACACCTAAACCAACGATTAACCCATCAGAAAAACAACGTTGGATTTTCCTAAATTTGGATAGAACTCTTTCTGTTTTTGTTGCTCAAGATGGGCTTTCAATTAAAAGCACAGATTACACCTGTCATGAAAACTATGTGGCCACAATAAATCAGATTATTTCCAAACTGACAGAAACATTTCCTTCTTTGTTACAGGGAGTTATGTCGAGAATTGGAACAAGGTACTTGAATCTTATTGTACCTAAGGAAGGAAAAACTGTTGGACAATATCTAAATGATGAATGGCTACCTAATAATACGATTCCAACAGAATTAGAAGTTGAATCAGGCGTTCATAATAGACTCATGATGAATTACAAAACTAAGCATGGGAATTTGAGAATCGAATCTAACAAGTTTCAGCCTGATGCAGACGCAAGAACTCCTTCTATTCTTCCAAGTGAATTGATGGATTCACAAGAAACAGCATTGATATTTAAAGAGTCACCTTGGTGGTGGGCTCAGTTAGATAGTAAAGAAAGCTATGTCATTCTCGATATAGACTTAAGCAACCCAATGAGGGAAATGTTTAATTCTGAAAATATTACTCGTCTTCTAAATGAAATGAGATCGCTAACTAGACCAGCCTTCAATATGTGTATAACAGACGAAGCCAAACAAGATTGGATTGAACTTTAAGGAGCATTATTATGTTAAGTTCTGCATCCCCACAAAGGAATAGTTTTACAACAGCTGCTGCTTTAACTGCTGTGCTTGTTACAGGTACAGGCATGACGGATAACAGAGGTTACCAGTCTTCGGTGAATGAAAGTTGGATTATTCAACAAACTGAAGAGGCTAAGGAAGTTTCATCTCAATATATGACGAATAGTGTCCTTAAAGCTTTTGGTTTGGCTGTAAAAGACTTTGAGCCGATTTTAGGTGTTAAAAGAGCTGCTATTTATAATTGGAAAAAAGGCGCGAATGAGCCAAATGATTATCAATTCCATTTATTAAAAAATCTATATGAAGTTTCCTTGTTGCTTGACTCTGATAACATAAAAATTGGAAAACTAGCAAAAACAAGCAATTACAAAGGAACATCATTGATTGAAAAACTTTCAGTACCTAGTTTGGATATAGATTTGATCGTAGCGCATCATAAACTATTAGTTTCCAAGGTAACAAAGCAGTACGAATCATTTGAGAGTGTTACTTCTAAAACAACACTTTTGGAAGGTGACTCGGTTGTAACTATTGAAGGGTAAGAATTTTAATGGCTGTTCTTCAAGACCCTCAGAAAAAAGATCTTCGTGCTGAATTAATTAAAAATGGCTGGATGCAAGGGGTTATAATTGATTTTTCTGACATACCAGGAGAGTCAATTTCAGCCTCTATCATTAACGGAACAATCAAAGACAAACATCAAGCTAAGCTACTTGTTATCACACAAGACTGTGATATTTTATCGGTAGAATCTTTTGTAGAGTGCTTACTACTTAAAAAAGTAAGCAGAGAAGCCCCTACTCAGAAAAATGGGCACAATCCTAGAAAAATTCAATTAGAGCCTATAAATAGTGCATACTGGGAGATTAGAGCAGACGATGTGGTGTATGTTGAAAAGGAGCTTTTAAGAACTACATATCCTTTGAATTCATTTAAAGTCTCACTTGAACAGTTAGCAGTGATTAAACAATGGAAAGCAAACCGTTACACTCGTACAGGTTTGCCAGAACGATTTGTAGAGAAAACGGGGTACATTTTTAAAAAACCAAGAGGTGAAGTTCAGAAAGATGAATCTCTTGAAAATTCGGAGCTTTTTAAAAGATTTTCAAAATATATAGCATCTATTAGAGTGTTCTGCGAAGAAGAAGGTGAAATTACCAAATGTGGATTTATTCTTCTTTTTAAGTCCATTCTTTGCAAAACAGATAGAGTTGATATTGATGAAATTGAAGGGCTATTTGACCTTTGCCTTTTGGAAAAGTTTCGTAACTTAGATGGCTTCGAATTAATCAATGATGATGACTCTGAGGCAGCATTATTTGAAATTCACGATTTGAAAGACATTATGTCAGATATGCAATTCCCAGTTGGTTTACAGCAGGTATTTCCTCGCTATTATTTTGATTACGTATCGTTTGGTGATGATGATGTATCAGACGTTGAGAGCGATTAGTTAAAATTGAACATTAAGTAGTAGGTCTATATAAGACTTCTTTTTTATCTTAAACATAAGCCCACACTCGGAGAGGACATATTTTATTATGGGTATTGTAAGCCCATTGTTTGATCAAGTAAAACTAGAACAATTAAGACATATATGGACGCTCCTCATGTTAACTATTACTTATTGATATTTATAATAGTTTGGCGCATTGACGCTGTATTGGGAGCGTCCATCTCATCACCCACCTTAATGAGAACAGTTTAGTGAGTATCTGTACATTTGGTTATGCCTTGGTTTACTGCCCCAAACTTTAAACCGTAGTTAAATGTTTGAATAAAAATATCTAATTTGAATATTAAGCCTGTAGAGCTTTTAATCTAAACAGCTTTTGTCCAAAAGCGTGTTTCGGATTGCATGTAACACTTTGACACAGAGCTTATTCTTTAGTGTTACTTGGAAAAATAATCACATTCCCAGCTTGCTCGATATTTACTGCTTTCCTCAAACGGCATAAATAAGAATCCAGTGTTGATTTATTCATCATGATTAGGGTTGGGAAATAATGATTGGTGTCATCAGTCGCTAAGCCAAGAAACTCTTTGAAATAGGGCGCCTCCCTACCAAAGCTAATACCATGATGAAGGTTAAATTCGCCACGGATGCCAACAACATTTTCTTCTTGATCTGTATATGACTGGACATTATCCCATACCATGATTGAGCCATTGATATCATGTTGGTGCATTTTAGTTAAGCCCATACGAACCAAGGGACAGTGCTCGATTAATCCTTCTTCGAAATAAAGCTTGTACCAATCAGGGTTGGACGAGCGAACAATTTTACCGTTATTGTCTTCATAACAGTAAAACAAATAGGTACAGTCATATTCTTGTTTTAGCTCATCAAAAATTTGCTCAAAAGTATCACTGAGAGTGACGATATTATCCATAGCCTTGCTCCTAGCGGGAGAAGATTTGAAAGGCTGATTGTTTGTATTAGCTGTTTAATAACTGCTTTATTGGTTGAGGCGTTCTCACTGGGTAGTGGCTTTTTGCATCGATAAATACCAGAGTTTCACTAACCGAGGTAACTTGGTTGTTGTCACTGTTTTTCGTCACTTCATATTTGAATTTGCAGGTCGCACAAGTTATTTCATCAATGCTGATGGCAATATGTAAGATGTCATCGAAGAATGCTTGGCCTTTGTATTGAATGTTCAGCTCTTTAACGACGGCTTTGAAGCCATCAAGATCTAATTCATCCAGATTGTGTTGTTGAAAGTATTTTAAACGGGCTTGATGGAGCAAAGACGCTAAAGCAGCATGACCAAGATGCTTTCCATAGTTCACATCAGAAATCCTGACTGGTAGATCAATGGAAAATTGAGTTGTTGAATTCATAATGATTGCTCCTAAGATTGGTTACTTCAGAATTAACTCGTTTGTACGGTGCCAAACGACTTGGGCAATCCTTTGTATTTTACAATCCAAAACGCAGGCATTTTCGACTTGGGTATCGGGATTAAGACTGTACAAGTTATAGCAGCCGTGAACGTCTTTGCTTAAATGACGAAGCAGCATTTTCCCTGAGTACAGAGTGACAATACAGTTGGTTCCAACTAACAAGTCTGTGTATTCTGAACTCTTTTGGCAGCCTGCAACATAATCTCCGATTTTATAGAAAGGCATCATTGCGTCATCCATAACAATTATCACAATGGATGAAGGATTATTCGCTTCAAAAAATGCAACTTCTTTTAAAATTCTTACATCTTCATCAAAGCTCTGTTCACTTGTTTGAAAAGCTCTGGGAGGAATACCATTTCCGTGCAGTAACCAATCTACAGTGCAATTGACGCCAATTTTCTCTAGGGCTAAACATAATTTAGAGGCGGCCTTTTCTGTTAAATGGTTTTTGCCTAACTCCCAAGCTTGAAGAGTATTTGATGAGATCCCCGTTGCTTGTTCAAATTTCTTTCTACTTAGCCCAAGCTGCATTCTGATCCCTTTAACTCTTGATGGGATCGCTTGGACGGGAGATGCCACTAATTCTTTACTTACGATGTCGATCACAGGTAATCACTCAAATATGATCTGTATATAAAACATACTTAAAATTAGTATTTAGATCATCTATCAATAAAGAATATGACTACCTAAATCTGTTCTAAAGCAATAACTCTCCGCTATCAGGCATAATAAATACGTATATATACATGCTTTAAGTATTCATAGAAGTTGTTAGTATCCAATACAGGTATTATTTGCATGAACTGTTTCTAAGGAGGCAGTATGCATGAGTTGATTAACCTCGTTCCATCTGATGTATCCAGTGACAGTATGATCAAGGTATGGCTTTTGGGTCACCCTGATGAATGCGAAGCTTACCAAACTCTACAATTGTGGTTTCCTCAAAGTCGAGTGAACTTTTATTGTTTCTCGAACCTGCTTACCAATAATATTCACGTTCTTGATATTTCACTCTTTGATTATTGCCTTTCACAAGCTTTCCTTAGCCTCAGACAATATAAAGACATCGAAGGTGTAGAAATATATGACGTGTTCTTTTCTGTGTTAACCAATATAGCAGCTAATGCTTTGACTGGAGTGACAATTACAGATCCAGATAACTTTACTTGGAGCATTACAAGCGGTCAGCATTTCCATCACTGGCTGATGCTGAGAAAAGAGCGTTGGCAATGGCTAAAAGATAATAAGCTGCAAATTGATTATCAAGGAGGCTACCAATCTGTTGAACGAATACAGAATATCATTGCAAGTAGGATATTACTGCCGCACAAACCAAATCAAACTCAACAGTTCATTAGAACTTTCCAATGAGTGTTGGAGGTAACAATGAATATTAAGTCTGCTGAAATAAACACATCAAATTGTTTGAAGTATCGATATAAGCTGAATTCAATCTTGCAGTTAAACAGCGGGGAATTCAGCTTTAGCTTCATGGATGACAAGCGCCATAAGCAATTTCAAATACACTCGAAGGACATAAAGTTTAGGCAAGACATTTTATATCAGTGTGATCCTGCCGAAGTCTTTAACTTAGGTTATTTGTGTGCGCTACCAGCGAGTGAGGCTAAAACTTAATTTCAGATAATACTGATAAAATGGTGTTATTGTCTTTAATGGCTTGTATGTTTGGAGTATTAAGCTGTAATTCAGCATTGAAAGCGAACTGGCTTTTTTCAAATTCAATTAGCCGTGTAAGAAACACTTCACTTTTAAGTTGTAGCAATGCAAATAGCTTGTCACTAGGCGCTCTGTCAGGATCAAAAACTAATTTGGCTTCCTTAGTTAGTAGGAAGTCGAAGTTGATTTGGCCGTGCTTCATATCAATGGCAAAACTACGACAACCATTTGAATCATGAACCTCGATAAAGGACTCAATTCTACTTTGTGAAAGTGAGTCATTTAAATAGGTTGGAACATCTAAGAAATTGAGAACGGGGATTTTTCTAAGTCCTGAACTGGTTGTATCTTTCTCGCCGAACAGGAGCCAGTCTTCTGTAACGTCAAACATTTCACTCAATAACTTTATTTTTTTTCTTGATGGTAGAGATACTCCATTTAACCAGTTAGCAGCCGCCTTATGAGTAATCTCAAATTTTTCAGCAAGCAGTGACATACGGCCACAGTTTTTAGGTGGGTAATTATGCTTGTCTAAGACAAGGTTAAGACGTTGGCTAAAACTTGTTTTATTGCAGTTGGTTAGCATGTTTTATGTTCAGCTCTAATGTTAAGAAGATAAAATATTTGATGTAAGCTACCAGCAAATATCCTGTTTTGTATCAATATGAATCTGCTTGAAAGAATACGCAATAGACAAATTATGTACTATTGATTTCCGGTCAATAAACGTAAGCCATATTGACTGACAAGCTTTTCATAAATTATCTCGTCACAGACAGCACATCTATAGAATCCAAGTAAATAAATAATAGCTAAATAGACTTATAAAACTACCTTTTAACTTCAATATAGTGTTTATCAGTATCAATTTTGAGAGTAGGGTTTAATAAGTATCGATGTTCTATCGGAGCGTATTGCATAAAATCGCTTAATCTTAAGCTATTATCTCGAAAAGGGTATTGGTCATTAAACTACTATTTAACTACTAAAAACGGTAGTGAATATAACCGAAACTACATATCTTCTCTATGGCTTTTCCTCGTTCTATTTCTCTTTCCAGAAATCGCCTTTGCCAACCCTATTACAGAAGGCGTGGACTGGGTGATGGATTTGCTGACCAATGGCATAGCCCGAAGTGCGGCGGTGATTGGGATAGCAATTTTGGGATACTTAGCGTGGTTTGGTCGCATTACGGGTGAAACCTGCGGCAAATACATTGCCGGAATTGTGTTGGTGTTCGGCGGCACCACCATCGTCGACATGATCATCTCTGCGGTGAAGTAGGGGATGACGATGAATACTTTTGAAGTAAATCGACATGACCTTTTATTTGTCTCTGTTACTCGGCCTGCTATGAAATGGGGCGTGACCTTAGATATCATTATTGTTGCTAGTGCGTTCGTAGCTGTGCTGATGATAGCCAGCAAAAATCCGTTAACTCTGCTGCTCTATTTTCCAATTCACGGCGTGATGTATGTGTTGTGTCTGCGTGATCCAAGATTGCTTAGGTTGATGTTGTTATGGCTAAAAACCAAAGCTAAATCTATAGCTTGGCGTCAGTTTGGCGCTGCTACGGCTTGCCCTTATTGTAATACTCGTAGCCGCAATTCCATCTTGAGGAACGGTTTATGAATAAGTCAGTTCCCAAGCATATCTGGCAGGGTGAAAACGAAGCAGCTGAGTTTATTCCCTATCAAACTCATGTGGATGAACACACCATTAAAACTCACAGTGGCGATTATCTTCAGATCATCCGTTTGCAAGGTGTCGCCCATGAATCAGTAGCACCAGAGCAGGTATTACTTTGGAAAGAGCAACTGAATTTGTTACTGAGAAATATTGCTAGCCCTGATGTTTGTATTTGGACGCACTTGGTTCGCAGAGAGCACAAAGTCTTTCCTCAAGGCGAGTTCAAATGCCAGTTTGATAAACAGCTTAATGACAAATATGCCGCTCAGGTTTGCCAGAGCCAGTTGATGATTAACGAGTTGTATCTCACCATTATTTATCGCAGCCATAATCAGAAATTTACTTCTTGGTTTGGTAAATCAACTGCAATGACTCAAGAGCAATGTGCGGCAGCATTAAAGCAGGCTATTAGTGCATTGAATGAAATAGTCAGTACCGTTATGGCATCAATGGGAGCTTACCAACCTCAACGCTTAAGCACTTATTTTAAAAACGGCGTTTTTTATTCTGAATTACTGACGTTTCTGGATTATTTAGTGAATGGTGAGTGGCAAGTCAGAGCATTACCGAAAGCCAATATTTCACATTCAATGATGAGAGTTCGTCCTTTGTTTGGTGGTGACACTTTTGCATTAAAGGGCATTACGCAAACCCGTTTTGGATCTTGCTTGGGGATCTCGGAGTACCCTGAACGGACGGAAGCGGGTTTGCTTAATGCTCTATTGTCGGCGCCTTTTGAATTGGTATTGACGCAAAGTTTTCAGTTTCTATCTAAACCCGTTTCAACAGAATTACTGCAACGACAACAAAAACGCTTACACACCACAGGTGACTTTGCTCATTCTCAAATTGATGCCATTGATTTGGGGCTGGATGACATTACCTCTAATCGAATTGTGTATGGTGAGCATCACTTGGTGTTAACCGTACTTACCGATTCAAAAGCGCAATTACAAAAGCATCTGTCACAGCTCAAGTCTGAGCTGGCTGATATGGCTATTATTCCAGTTCGAGAAAGTACGGCGTTAGCTGCGGCGTTTTGGTCACAATTACCTGCCAACAGTCAGTATCGCCCACGTCCTGCGCCGATATCATCTAAAAACTTTGCTGGATTTTGCAGTTTTCATAATTATCCAGCAGGACAAATGACAGGTAATCAATGGGGCGCAGCAGTGACCATGTTTAAATCGGCTTCTGGTTCGCCTTATTACTTTAACTTTCACGAGACTAATATTCACACGAGTAACTTGCTTGAGAATAGGAGGAACAATAGCAACCCAAGTCGTAATCACTCTAAGGAAACCACGCTCAAGGATGAGCACCACGCATTAGGCAATACCTTAATTATCGGTGCATCGGGTAGCGGTAAGACTGTGCTGCAAGGATTCTTAATTTCACAAAGCAAGAAGTTTAACCCAACCCAAATTATTTTTGATAAAGACCGTGGCTTAGAAGTTTATGTGCGAGCTTGTGATGGTTTGTACCTGCCATTACAAATGGGTAAGTCGACAGGATTTAATCCGTTTCAGTTACCAAATACACCCGCAAATAAACTGTTTCTCATTCGACTCATCAGTAAATTATGCGGTGATAATCTTATTCACACTCAGCAGCAAGAAATCGCTAATGCGGTTAATGGTGTGATGAGCCTTGAACTGCAAGATAGACGTTTAAGCCGCTGTCTGGAGTTTCTTGATCCCGTTGATAATGACGGCTGCTATTCCAAACTACAAAAATGGTGTCAGGGCGGTGAGTTAGCTTGGGTATTGGATAATGAAGTTGATGAGCTGTCCGTCGATAATCAAACTTTACTGGCCTTTGATGTCACGGAGTTTTTAGATACTCCTGAGATCAGAACGCCAATTGTGATGTATCTGTTTCATCGCATTGAAAGCCTGATTGATGGTCGAAGGTTACAAATCATCATGGATGAATTTTGGAAGCTACTTGCAGATGAATACTTTGAAGATCTCGCCAATAACAAACAAAAGACCATTCGTAAACAAAACGGGATTATGGTTTACGGAACACAGTCAGCCCGTGACGTACTGAATTCACCCATTGCGCATTCATTAATCGAGCAATGCGCCACCCTCATTTTAATGCCAAACCCAAAAGCCAGACGTGAAGATTACGTTGATGGTTTGCATCTTACCGAACGTGAATTTGAGCTGATTAAAACGGAACTGCAACCCAATTCACGCCAGTTTATCGTTAAACAAGGTCAATCTAGCTCTGTTAATACGCTTGACTTGAATGGCTTTGATGAAGAGTTAGCGGTGATATCGGGAACCACGGACAAAGTGGCATTAATGACGCAGTTAATTGAGCAAGTAGGCGATGAGTCGAATGTTTGGTTGCCACTTTATTTTGATGCCTTGCGAGATATGCGAGGTGGTAAATGAAAAGAATAAAGTCACTGGGTACCCGTTTTCACTGGTACGACGGAATAGTCTTAGCTGTGCTATTTCTATCTACATCAGCCCAGGCTTTTCCCGTGATTGATGCCGCTAATTTGCAGCAAAATATCGTCCAAGTGAAACACATGCTTGAGGAAATCAATACCCTCAAACAGCAGGTTCAAACGGCCAAGTCACAGCTCAATAGTATTAATGGCGTGCGTGGAATGGCAAATAGCATTGATTCGATTTATGACATCAGCGTCAAAGTTGATCCTAATCTGACGTTAAACAAGCAAGGCATACATAACAGCGATTGGCTAAAACTCGGCGGTGATGTCGCAGGTTTATACGATAACGTTAATCGCTATCGAGGTCGTTGGTTCGGTCAGACTCAAGTTTCATTACAGCAAACTCAAGCTCGCTATCAGCAACTCATGAGGCTGATTGAAAAGATTAATCAAGCACCACAACAAAAAGACATCGAGGATTTACAAGCTCGGATAAATGCCGAAGGCGTGATGCTGCAAAACGAACAAGCCAAGCTGCAATTACTCAATGCCCAAGCGCAGGCTAATGATGCGTTAACGCAACAAAAAATTACCCAAATGGCGATTGAATCAGCGGGTGAATTAAAACCGATTGATTGGTAAATCGTTCATTAACAATATTTGGAATTAAATACCCAAGGATGGCAGATAACACTGACTTGAGGTATCTGCATGAAAATATCAACACTGATCTTACTTACTATCGCCACTATCACCGTGACGGCTTGCTCTCAACCTGAGCAGAAAGTCGACCAAGGACACACGGTATCTTGGTTTCTCAAGCATAACGAAATTTTAGATCAGACCTTAAAGCTCTGTAGCGATGATCCTGCTAAATATAACAAAGAACCTGATTGCATTAATGCACTTCATGCTGCTAATCAACGCTCGGCAGGTGAGCTGCATCCCATTGACTGGAACAAAGGGTAAAATCCCGTGGCCGCTAAGAGCAATCTGTATCAGGGCATCTTCGATTTAGTCGACAAGGCGTTGCATAACTATGTGCAGCAGGGTTCTGAACGGCTGATTCATTTCTTGGTGCCGCTGTTTTCCAGCTTGATGATCATCTGGCTGGCGATATGGGGTTATGCATTGATGACTGGCCGCAGTGAAGCACCACTGCAAGAAGGCTTTTATCGAATCTTACGCATTGGCTTTATTTTGGCGTTGGGGTTAACCGTTGGTCGCTACAACCAAACGGTTGTTACTTTCTTAAGCGATACCCCACAAACTCTTGCTTCGATTGTATCAGGCGGTCATTCGATGGATGCAGCGCACTTGCTGGATCAGCTATTCAGTCAGGTGTTTGCGCTTGCCGATAATGCATGGAAACAAGGCGGGGTGATGAACGGTAACTTCGGCATGTACTTTATTGCCGTTGCGGTATTGCTGATTGGCAGTTGTTTAACTTTGTTGGTGGCGTTCTTTATTTTACTGAGCAAAGTGATGGTCAGCATTTTGTTGGCAATCGGCCCTGCTTTTTTTGTCCTCTTATTATTCCAAGCTACACAACGATTCTTCGAAAGCTGGCTCGGCATGGTACTCAACTTTGGTTTTGTGTTGTTACTGGGCGTGACATCAGGGCAATTAATGGTGTCAGTCGCCAACAGTTATCTTCATAAAATCGCCGCTAATCATGCAGCGATGACCACACTCAGCGACAGCTCGATGCTCTGCATTGTGTTAGGACTTTGCATTTTAGTGATGAAACAAATTCCAGCCATGGCCTCGGCGTTAGGCGGCGGAGTAGCAATTGCCGCAAATGGAGCGATTGCCAACAGTTTGCATTCATTACGACCAACCACGCTCAGAAATCAATATCGAAACCTAAGACGAGATATGAACTATACCGGTCAAGCATTAGCGGCACCGGTTAAACCATTAGGTCTTAGTTATCAGGCGTATCAAAAACGCTTTGGTGGTAACAGCATTTCGGGGAGTCCAAGACCATGATTAAGCCGATGAATATGTCTCTAATGATTATCGCTTGTTTGTTGTTAACTCACTGCGCCAGCGCACCCAAACCACCGCATTGTCATGATGATGGCAAGGGGCTAAAACCTGTCAACCATGCGGCAGTCATACTCAAGCCGATAGGTCAGCATGATGAATGACAAGGCGTTGCTTAAGCAGTATTTCAACGAGGCCAGAGGCTGGGATACTGAGCTGAGCGTTCGGATCAAACAATCTGAAAAAAGAGCATGGCGCTGTTGTTTGTTATTTACCTTAATTGCCGTGCTGCAAGGCGTCGGTTTAGTTTGCCTGTTACCGCTAAAAACCATCGAGCCATTTGTAATTCGAGTCGACAATAATTCCGGTTTAGTGGATGTGGTGTCTACCTTAACCAGTCATGGCAAGGTTAAGCAGCAAGCTCAGGAAGTGTTGGATAAATACTGGCTGGCACAATATGTTCGCCATCGTGAATCTTATCAGTGGGAAACTCGGAGTTACGACCGAAAATTAGTCGGTTTGATGTCGGTCGATAATATTCAGCAAGATTTTGCGCTGCAAACTGACCCCAAAACCAACTCGCAAGCTCCCATTTCCATTTATGGCCAACAAGCTCAAGTGGTGACTCAAGTTAACGCCATCAGCTTTATCGCTAAAGACAAAGTGAACACTGAGCAGCGAATCACGGCTTTGGTTCGCTATGCCAAACAAATAAAACGAGTGGGTGAAACACATCCACTCACCCATTGGGTGGCCACCATTACCTTTGTGTATCGCAATGCGCCGATGTCATTGCAAGACCGACAATTAAATCCTCTCGGTTTTCAGGTGTTGAGTTATCGCAACGATCAAGCAACAGGAGGGGATTAGATGCAACGCTTTTCTTGCTCTATATCTCGTCGTACTCGTGAAAACGGGTGCCCAGTGCCTTTTGTGTTCAAAAACATGAGTCGCTGGATACCCATTTTCATGGGTATGACGGTATTGCTTTCTTGCTTTAATGCATCAGCCCTCGAAACCCCGCATTCAGGCCATTTCGACAGGCGAGTTAAACACATCAATTACAATCCGCAGCAAGTGGTGAAGTTGGTCGGTCATTATGGCTTTTCCACCGATATTGAGTTTGGAAAAAACGAAACCATAACTCAGGTTGCTATGGGTGATACCGATGCGTGGGCAATCACTCCCGTTGCTAACCATATTTTCATCAAACCAAAAGCACAAAAAGCCGTGACCAATATGACGGTACTGACTGACTCAAATAAAGGTAGCCACGTTTACAATTTCGAGCTCAGTGCGCACTGGTCACAACATGGTGCTCATCCAAGACCCAACGATATGATGTTTCAGGTGCAGTTTTTGTATCCTCAGCAAGTCAAAGATTCACAACGGAAAAAACAGCAACGTCATCAACTCAGTCAACGACTTCATTCTGTTCAGGCACCCAAGGTGAAAAACCAAAATTACTTCTATAAAGGCGATGCAGAGCTGCTGCCTATTTCTGTGTTTGATGACGGCCGGTTCACTTATATCACCTTTAACGGCAAACAAGATTTTCCAGCGGTTTATACGGTTGGCAGTGATGATAAAGAATCTCTAGTGAACTCCAATATTAACCCTGCTTTTCCCTACACCATTATTGTTCAACGCATTGCAAAACAACTGGTACTTCGCCAAGGCAACAAGGTGTTGTGTTTGTTTAATCGCTCGTTTGGCTCAGAGCAAGCTGCTGACTACTCAACCAGCAATATTTCAAAAGTGAAGCGGCAGCTGAAAGTTCTAAAAGGAGGTAAGTAATGGACGCCAGTTCAACGCCCAATCAAGGAACTGAACCCGAAACCTTGGAAGACTTACCGCACCTTGGAGCGTCGATTTCCCGCAGGCCGCAATTCAACAAAGGTATATTGCTGATATTGGCATTGGGCGTTATCGGGTTATTGGTGGTCATCAATGGTGGCTTTATTCATGGAGAGGCGCAGCAGAAATTTAATCATCATTACACCATTGCCGACCATTTAGGCAAACCACCAGAATTACCTAAAGCTTCTGACCACTCAACAAGCAATAGTACAGATACAGCAAAGCCTGACATTCTGCATACGGGTAATCTTGCCACTGAGCCACACTATTCAGTTTTAGGGCATTCCAATAACACACCGATGACACCGCAGCAGCGTAAACAGTCGGATGGTTTATTGGCATTTAGTCAGCCTCGAATCAACAAAACCAGCGATGCTCAAAGTCAGCAAGCTCAGTTTCAGAATCCTCAGCAAGCGTCTGAACTGCAACAAAAGCTGCAACCAACTAAATTATCGGGCAGTTTAGCCAGTCGTATTGTTGACTCAAATTTATTCATCACCAAAGGCGCATTTCTGGACTGCATCCTAGAAACGGCCATCAGCTCCGATGTACCAGGCATGACCCGTTGCCAACTCAGTCGAGATATCTACTCCACTAACGGCAAAGTGCTGTTACTTGAAAAAGGCAGTCATATTGTCGGCCAATATCAAGGTGGCTTACAGCAAGGTGTGGCTCGGATCTTTGTGTTGTGGGATCGCATTGAAACGCCCAACGGCGTGATTATCGACTTAGATTCTGCGGGAACCGATACCTTGGGTCGCAGCGGACACAGTGGCTTCATCGATGGTCATTTTAAACAGCGTTTCGGCAGCGCCATGTTACTCAGTCTGATTGGTGATGTTGGCCAGTACGCTTCCAATAAGGCAAACAGCGGTAACAAAAATCAAATTCAGTTCGGGAACACCATTGGCGGTACCAAAGATTTAGCTTCGATTGCATTGCAAGATTCCATCGGCATTAAGCCAACTTTACTCAAAAATCAGGGTGAGCACATTAATGTGTTCGTGGCTCGTGATTTGGATTTTAGGAGTGTCTATGACTTGCAGCTTGCCCAATGATGGTCGCAGTTTAGCGTTAATGGCTTATCTTAAAATGTTAGATGAATTTTTAACGATGAAGTCAGTCACTGAAATTGTGATTAATCGGCCAAAACAAGTAATGACTGAGACGGTGCAAGGTTGGCAACATCATGCTGTAGATGCACTTAATTTTGATTATTGTCAGCATTTAGCCAAGCTCATTGCTACTTACTCAGGGCAAAAGCTCGATTCAAGTCATCCGATACTATCCGCGACCTTGCCCAATGGTGAACGAGTTCAAATCGCAATACCGCCCGTCACCTTGTTAGGATGTATCAGCTTTACCATTCGTAAACCCGCTGAGGTGTGCTTTAGCTTAGAGGATTATCAGCAGCAAGGTTACTTCAGCCAATGCCACTTATCTGAAACCAAATACAATGATGATTTAGCCAAGCTTAAACAGCAAGGCGATATCAAAGCTTTTCTCGAACAAGCCATTGCAGATCGCAAAAACATCATTGTCTCAGGAGCGACAGGCTCGGGCAAAACAACCTTCTTTCGTTCTTTGTTGGAGTTAGTCCCCAAACACGAACGCTTGATATCGATTGAAAATGTCGATGAGTTGCAACTTCACCGTTCTCATACCAATAGTGTCAGTTTGTTTTTTCCGCAGGCCAGCAAGGCACTGCGCCGATAACTCAAAAACAGCTATTAGAAGCGAGTTTGCGGATGAAGCCCGACCGTGTGTTTGTCGCTGAATTAATCCGTGGCGATGAAGCGTTTTACTTTCTGCGCAACATCAATTCAGGTCATCCGGGCAGTATCACCACTATGCACGCTGGAAGCCCACAACTGGCATTAGAGCAATTGGTGCTGATGCTAAAGGAATCGCAAGCAGGCAGTTCACTTTCCAGAGAGGATATTAAACAACTGCTGCATCTGTGCGTCGATGTGATTGTGCAAATAAAAAATATCAACGGTAAGCGGTTTGTGAGTGAGGTTTATTATGAAAAATGACCGATGCTCGTCACTCCTGCGAAGGCAGGAGTCCAGAGCCTTTTTCTTTATAAAAGCTTTAAAGTCACTGGATGCCCATTTTCATGGGCATGACGGAAGCATGGAGGCTTAATTGAGTATGGGCACAAATAGTTTAAACAAATGGCTCTACCTACTCCTAATCACCATCGGTTTATTACTCAGCCTTTGGCTTAGCAGCGTCATTTATTTGTACTTCGCACATCTTAACTATCATCAGGCCACGCCATTTACGGTGTTCAAGTACGGTTATTATTACGGACACGACAGCAAAACAAAGTTTTGGTTAACGCTGGCACTAGTCTTTGGGTTTGCACCATTTTTATTACTGATAACCGCAAGGTTTAAACCCAGAAAACAACCACTTTATGGTGCTGCAAAATTCGCTACTAAAAAGGAAATTCAACAAGCTGGGTTGTTAAGTGATAAAGGCATCGTTGTTGGTAAACAAAAGCAATTATTCAGTCAGCGATATCTGCAATTTTCAGGGCAGCAGCATGTACTAATGTCGGCACCGACTCGCAGCGGCAAAGGTGTTGGTGTGGTTATCCCCAATCTACTCACTTGGCAGGATTCAGTTGTGGTACTGGACATCAAGCAAGAAAATTGGAACATCACAGCTGGTTTTCGTAAAGCGCATGGTCAGCAATGTTTCCTTCTCAACCTTGCGCCACGAGACTATCGAAGCCATCGCTGGAACCCGCTGCATTACATTTCTGACGACCCCAGTTTTCGGATTAACGATATTCAGAAAATCGGCCAGATGCTGTTTCCCAACATTGATAATGAAGCTCCTGTTTGGCAAGCCTCTGCTCGTTCATTGTGGCTTGGCTTAGTATTGTACCTTATCGAAACTCCACCATTGCCCGTAACCATGGGCGAAGTGATGCGACTGCTGACTCAAGGAGATGAATATCTTGCGCAACAATTGGAAATGCGTTTGGATTCCGACTTTGGGTTATCTAGCCAATGTTTGTTAGCCCTAAAAGAATACCTTGATACGCCAGAGCGCACTCGTGGCTCGGTTCGTAAAAGTTTCACTTCGGCGTTAGAGCTGTTTTACAACCCCGTAATTGATGCGGTTACCGCTGGCAATGACTTCGACCTACGCCAGTTGCGGCAGC
Source organism: Parashewanella hymeniacidonis (assembly GCF_016900895.1). Taxonomy (GTDB): domain Bacteria; phylum Pseudomonadota; class Gammaproteobacteria; order Enterobacterales; family Shewanellaceae; genus Parashewanella; species Parashewanella hymeniacidonis. Next base: position 5,280 of record NZ_JAFEUN010000063.1, on the reverse strand, counting down.
AAAAACTCTCCATTTATGTTGGTGTAACGCCTGATGATTTAACCAGACTCGCACCGCTGATTAACCTGTTTTTCCAGCAATTGATTGATCTCAACACCCGTGAGTTACCCGAGCACAATCCGCAACTGAAATACCAAGTGCTGCTATTGATGGATGAGTTTGCTGCTATCGGTAAAGTGTCTATTTTAAGCCGAGGCATCAGTTACATCGCAGGTTATGGTTTACGGCTGCTGACCATCATTCAATCACCGTCACAGCTTCGAGAAATTTACGGCCATGATGGTACTGAAACCTTGATGGATAACCATGCGCTGCAAATCGTATTTGCACCCAAAAATCCTAAAGTGGCGAGAGAAATTTCAGATAGCCTTGGCACCTTAACCATTCGCAATCGTAGCCGCAGTCGTCAATTGTCGGGTAAAGGCGGTAAAAGTGAGAGTGTGAGCGATCATGGTCGAGCCTTAATGTTGCCTCAAGAACTGATGCAAATGGGTGCCGATAATGCCATTTTATTGTTGGAAAACAGCCCACCTGTTCAGTGCCAAAAACTGCGTTGGTATCAAGAACCATCGCTAAAGGAACGTGGTAATCATTCTGATCACGCACCTTGGACTTTACCCATTATTCCACAAGTGATCCCACGTCAGCACAAGATCCACATTAACCATATTGGCTGCGCCGATGAAGACGACAGCCATCAACACAATGCTGAAACCAATAGCATAGAACCCGAACCCGCAAAGCCAGTGATGAATGAGCTGGTTGCAGATTTTAAACAGGTTGTAGGAGATGAATACGATGAGTAATGAAATGCTCAAGCACAAAACCTACCTTGCAGTGGGCTATGATGAACGGGCGCAAGCACAGCAAGAGATTGGACGCCTGAACAATGGCGTAGCGGGGATCAGTTTTGATGGAGAGCAAGGGCTATGGTATGCCAAAGCTGGTACCGATAAACACAAAGTTGCGCCATGGTTGCCCGATCCAACTTTGTTTAATCAGCATCAAGATAGTGACCCCGTGGTGGAGTTTGCCAACGTATTAGAGAGTGCGGGCTTGGTCTTAAAGGAGCCGCCAATCATGGATGGGCAAATGCATCGAGTATCAACGATTGATGATAAGCAGGGCAAAAAAAGTGGTGTCTATGCATTGTATAATGATGGACATCCCGCTGGCTGGTATCAAGACCATCGTAACCACAGCGAACCACAAAAATGGCACGCCAGCTTTGAACAAGCCGATCCTCTGACTCGCTTACATCAAAAAGCGCACATGGCCAATCTTCGTTGGCAGCGAGAACAAAAGCTTACCGAAAAACAGCAACACCACGCCAAACGCTGCACTCAAGCTTATGGTTTAATGCCAGCGGCCACCCCGCAGCAAGGCTATCTGAAAAAGAAAGGCGTGCAAGCTTACGCTGGCGTTTGTCAGGATAAAAAAGGCCGCTTGGTGATCCCGCTGTATGACACTGAACAACAGCTCCACAGTCTACAACGCATTAGCGGCAATGGTTTTAAATGTTTAAAGAAAGGCGCACAAAAATCTGGTCATTTTTTCGTGGTGGGAGATAGGCCACTCAATGCCAATGAGCCAATATTATACGCAGAAGGTTACGCCACCGCTGCGAGTATTGCCGAGGCAACAGGTCGAAGCGTGGTGATGACCGTTGATGCGGGAAACATGCCCAAAGTCGCAGAGAAATTGAATGCGGCTTATCCCAAAGCAAGGCATCTATTTTTAGCGGATAACGACCACAGCAACCAAATCAATAAAGGCATGCAAAAAGCCCGTGAAGCTGCGAATCTGGTCGGTGGATTTTGGCTTACGCCCAACCTTTCAGCAGAAGAAATAGAGCACGGACTCACCGATTTTAATGATTTGCACGTAACCAGCAGCATTGAGCGAGTCAAAAAGCAAATCGAAAACCATCTCGACAAGTGCTGGCCAGAACTCAAATACCAACGACCCGAACGACTATTACCCGCATTAAACAGCGTGATGCCAGATTCAATCCAAACTCAATCTGTGAATAACAAAGCCGTTGAGCGAGTTGCCCCAAGTAGACAGCATGAAACAGCTGCAGCTTCGAAAACCTCTCAGCTTCAAAATCAAAATTCTGATGAACCAGTAAAATCAGATGAAAAGCCGCTTTTACCAGAACAGCTATCAAGCCGCTACACCTTCATCAACGGCAAAGGCTACTTCGCATCACGACCCAGTGCAGTAGCGTTTATCGATAAAGGCAACAAGCTGCAAACTCGATTAGAAAAAAGCAAAGTGGTGATGGATTTAATCACTATTGCTGAACACCGTGGCTGGAACGGTATCAAACTCAAAGGCAGTCAAAACTTCAAGCGAGAAGCTTGGTATCAAGCCAAACTAAAAGGCTTGGAAGTTTCAGGCTATCAGCCACAGTCTCAAGACCATCAACGTCTGGCGCAGCAACAGGCTCAAAGTCAAAAGCAACAGACTCAACAATCTGTATCACCAACAGTTAATAAGCCGATAAATACTAAGCCACCGATTCAAACCAAAACTAATGTTGCTCAAACTGCCCAATCAGCATTAGAGCGATTTAAGCAGCGATTTTCGCAACCCAATACCATCTCAAAATCACGGGTATCAACAAAAAAGGAAGCTCAATATGAACAGCAACTTGAACGATAAATTAATGGCGCTAAACATCCCAAGTTCCATCATCGAAATGACCCAAGCCGAAGCTGAAGAACTAGGCGCTTTTGAAGAAAATGCCTTAACCGAAGACGAAGCGCTGGAAGCTAATGAACCTGAAGTTATTGGTGATGACAATAAAGTAAAAGAAAACGAGGTGAACCATGGCTGACAAAAAGCTGCCTTACCATGAACAAATCGCCAATAAACTCATCGAGCAACTCAAAGCTGGCACAGCACCATGGCAAAAACCGTGGCAAGCGGGCGAACCAAGAATGCCGCACAATCCAATCAGCGGTACTCGTTACAAAGGCTCCAACGCTATTTGGCTTGCCATGCAATGTCGAGAAGATCCCCGTTGGATGACCTACAAACAAGCCAAAGGTATTGATGCCCAAGTACAAAAAGGACAGCACGGCACTCTCGTTCAATACTGGAAGCTGTTCGATCAAATCGATAAAAAAGACGATAATGGTAAAAAGATTCTAGGCGCTGATGGCAAGCCAATTAAAGTAACGGTTAAATTGGATAAACCAAGAGTGTTCAGTTCCGTTGTTTTTAACGCCGAGCAAATCGAAGGCTTACCCGAACTCGAAGTGAAAACGCTTCCTGAATGGCAACGCCACGAACGGGCTGAAAAAATACTGAAAAATTCAGGCGTACCTATACATCACGATCAAATCGATAATGCCTATTATTGTCCTGCCACTGACGATATACACCTACCAGCAAAATCACAATTTAATTCAAGAGATTCATATTTTGCGACCGTTCTACATGAGCTATCGCATTCGAGCGGTGCCAATCACAGACTCAACAGAGATATGACAGGCCGCTTCGGTGATGAATCCTACGCTAAAGAAGAATTACGAGCCGAAATCGGCTCACTTATGCTCGGAGATGAACTACAGATCGGCCACGAATTTGGTCAACATGCGGCTTATGTCGACCATTGGGTTAAAGTCCTGCAAGACGATCCAAAAGAGATTATACGGGCGTCTAGGGATGCGGAGAAAATTCAAGATTACCTGTTGGAACTTGGCAGGGAAAATAACAAATATACTTTTATTGAATTGAAAAGGAATAACTCAACTAAAAGTTTGGATCATGTGGTTGAAAAGACGAAGGTTAATGATTCTTCGGATAATGAAATCTAGATGAAGCAACTGCCTGAAATGTTTCGGTAGTACAATTTCACAATTTTGCAAATTAATTTTAACTTTTCACATCAAAATGTTTACATTTAATATCTAACTGTATAAATTAGTGTAAAAATAAATGTAAGTTTAAGAGACAAACTTACTCCTTATCAATAAAGCAGCAGGAACGCTAAGAAAGTTATAGGGAAATAAAATGTTCGCTACTCATATAAATATAAGCCAAAGAAACAATCTCATCAAAATACTCATAGTATTTTAAAGTTAATTAATTTTAATGCTTAAAACCAACTGTTAAGAATTATTTGAGAGTCAAGTATCTATGATGAGAATACTTTTGTTCGTGCTTTTGTCGTTAGCTATAATTATCGGTGTTATTTCTGGTCATATTATTAGTAATGAATCAAAGACCCTCGACGTTAACATTCGAGTTGAGATAGTAAACGAATTAGGACGAAAAATACGAAATACGCAACTGAGTGTAGAGTTGCCATTAGTAGCAAAACAGCTTCAAGAAATAAATGTAGAAAATAGAGGCACTATACCTCTACTATCTAAAAAACAAACATTTACCATCCACAAAAAATTTTCCTTAATCTTAGATAAAACACTAGAACAACATTATTTAATAGGAAAACATACCAAATTTAAATTTAATGCTTCTGACTCTATAGCTGAATCTGCACTTAAATTGCGGAAGCAATATAATGATTTAAGAGTTATTAGTGGATTAACTCTAAGCGATAAAACACAAAAGCCTAAGTGCTGGATTCAGATTAAAAATGACAAAAACGAGCCATGGATGACTCTCACTGACTCAAAACTTCAAGTTTTAGCATTAAAAGAAATTCAACTTACAGACTTAACAGAATTTGGTACCGCAGTATGTCAAAACGCAATTGTTGATATCTGGGGAGCTTCGGTTAAAGATGTCAGAATTACTTTATCGGAATCATAAGGCAATAATTTAAACACGGAAGTTCATTTTATGAAAAAGTTTCTAGTCGTTTTTCTTTTAACCATATTATCTTCTAATACTGCCTTTGCCTTTGCTTCTGACATTGAATCGCATTCAGGTGTGATTTCACAAAGAACAGTTTGGAGCGCTGATAAAGTTCACCTTATTGAAGGTAATGTTAGAGTTACGTCTGGAGTTGAATTATCGATTGAGCCTGGGACTGTAATTAAATTCAAGACTGGTACGAATCTACAAGTAGATGGTGCCTTAAATGCAGTAGGTAGCAGCAATGCTCGAATTTATTTCACCTCATTCCGTGATGACAGTGTTGGCGGTGACACCAACCAAGATGGGTACAGTCAAGGACAGGCTGGTGATTGGAGTGGTTTATATTTTACCGATACCGTAGCAGATAACCTGACCAAACTGGCTTACATTGAAAACCGCTTTGCGGGGCGTTCGAGCACAGCAGCGATCCGCCTATACAACGCCAGC
>NZ_JAFEUN010000062.1 GCF_016900895.1 Parashewanella hymeniacidonis | reverse complement strand
TTGTTCTCAGCGGGCTAGGGCTGCGTATTCTACGCATTTCCCTGTGGTCGTCAACACTTTTTTTAAACTTATTTTAAAGAAAGTTTTCGACCGTTTAAAGTGTGTTCAATTTGACTCGAACTTGCTTCAAACCCCGACTCGCCAACCTTGCTACTTAATCGCTTAAGAAGCTGTTGTGCCGTGTCAGTGGATGCGCATTATAGGGAGATTCTGAAACCGTGCAACCCCTTTTTGAAAGAAAAACACAAAAAAGTGATTGGATGTTTTTTTATTGAACGTTACGTATAAAAAAAGGGCTAAAATGCCCTTTTTATCTCTATTTTGGTATGAATCGATCGTTAGCTGTCTTTTTCATGCGTTTCTGTTTTACCAGAAAGTAGTTCATCTAGCTGAGCTTGTTCATCTGCAGATAAAGAGGCAGGCTTATCTTCGCGCTTACTTCTTTGCTGACGAACGAAAAGACCAACCACAATAGCGCCAACAATCAATAGGCCTAATGGTCCCCACCATAGCAAATAAGTCTTACCATCCAATCTTGGGTTATAGAGTACAAAGTCACCGTAGCGTTGAGTCATGTAATTGATGATCTCTGAATCACTACGCCCTTCATCCACCATCTTATATACCTGAAGACGTAAGTCGTGCGCCACTGGAGAGTTTGAATCTACCAAATCTTGGTTTTGACACTGTGGACAGCGCATCGAACGAGCCAATGCGATTCCGCGTTTTTGGTTTACTTCACTTTTAAATTGATAGGTATCGACTGGTGTTGCAACGGCTCGACCTATAGTAAACATGAAAGCTAGGGTTAACAGCATCAATGCCTTTTTCATTACGGCCGTTTTCATTACTGTGCTCCATCCAGTTTGGCTTCTGCTTGCAACTTCTTAATTAATGGTAAGAGTTTATTGTTCCATTGGTAATCATCAATTGGACCTGCAAAGCGCAATCGAATAACCCCTTTATGGTCAACAACAAAACTTTCTGGCGCACCATAAACACCAAGATCGACACCTAAACTACCTGTATGGTCAAAAATATTGATGCTGTAAGGATCACCCATTGTTTTTAACTCTTCTAAAGCATCGTCACGTTCATCACGATAATTGATGCCATAGATAGGTAAAATGTTTTGCTTCTTAAGCTTCATTAAATATGGATGCTCAAACTTGCATGAAGGACACCATGTGCCCCAAACATTAAGCAATGAAACTTTACCGACTAAATCCTTATTAGTAATGCTTTGCTTTGTGTCTTCCAGCTTTTCAAGTTGAAATGCTGGGATAGCTTTACCTTCTAAGGCACTGTCTAATTGCTGTGGATTCAGGAAAAGCCCCTGATATAAAAAGAACCCCAGCACTGCAAAAAGTATTAAAGGTATAAAAAGTACAATTTTCTTCATCTTTTCTCCGCTTCTGTTCTTTATTGTGTAATGAGACTGCCGCTAGGTTCATCATTCTTGATGTCCTTTTTGCTTTTAGCAGTAACACGATTACGATAACGTTTATCAGTAGCAGCCAAAATACCACCAATCATCATAAAGATAGCGCCAAACCATATCCAACGCACATAAGGTTTATAGTTTAAGCGTACAGCAAAGTCTGTGCTACCCACCGGATCACCCATGGTGACATATAAGTCGCGGAAGATACCCCAATCGATACCCACTTCACTCATGCTCATCACTTGAACGTTATACTGACGGCGTTCAGGCTTAAGGATAGTAACCAGCTTGTCACCTTCAGTTACTTTGACTTGCATTTGGTTTGCGGTGTAGTTTGGCCCTTTAAGCTGTTTCATACCATCGTATGTAAAGGTATAACCTGCAAGTTCAGCACTTGCTCCTGGCCCCATTCGTACTGATTTCTCTACATCGTAGTGTGAAACCATTGCTACACCGACCACAGTGACAGCCATACCAAAGTGAGCGAATAACATCCCTTTTTGACTACGACTTAGGCGAGACCATTCAAATTTGCCTTGTGTCGTTGTTGCCATTTTCTGCGCTGCTTTTATTGTTGCAAGCACAACCCAAATAGCTGCTGATGCACCTAGTGCGACCCAAATTTCAAATTTTCCACCTGCAATGAATGGGACGATAAAACCAAGTACAACTGCAACAATTGCTGGGATAAGTAAGGTTGCTTTTATCTCGCCTTGCTTCGCTTTCTTCCAGCGAATGATTGGACCAATACCCATAAACACATATGTCATGAGTGATAACGGAACAAAGATCGCATTGAAATAAGGAGGACCAACAGAGATTTTCCCTAAGCCTAATGAGTCAATCAACATTGGGTAAAGCGTACCAAGCAATACTGTTGCTGCTGCAACAGAAAGAAGCAGGTTACAAATGAGCAGTAACGTTTCTTTCGACCATAACTGAAAACGTGCTGGGCTACGCATTTGACTCGCTCGGAAAGCGAATAATGTCAGTGAGCCACCAATCGTAATGGCGAGCAATAACAGAATGAATGAGCCACGACTTGGGTCAGCGGCAAAAGAATGGACCGATGTTAATACACCTGAACGTACAATAAAGGTTCCCAATAAGCTTAAGCTAAAGGCAAAGATTGAAAGTAGTACGGTCCAGTTACGGAACGTCCCTCTTTTCTCAGTCACAATTAAGGAATGAATCAGTGCCGTTCCTACAAGCCACGGCATAAAGGATGCGTTTTCCACCGGATCCCAGAACCACCATCCACCCCAGCCAAGCTCATAGTATGCCCACCAAGAACCCAATGCGATACCACCAGTTAAGAAAGTCCATGCTGCTAATGTCCAAGGACGGCTCCAACGAACCCATGCAGAATCTAATCGACCACTCATCAACGCCGCAATTGCAAACGCAAAGCTTACTGAGAAGCCAACATAACCAATATAAAGCATCGGTGGATGGAAAATTAAGCCAACATCTTGCAGCATTGGATTCAAATCACGCCCCTCAAGCGGCATGGGAAACAAGCGCTCAAATGGATTTGAGGTCAGCAACATAAACAAACAGAAGCCAGTAACGATAATACCCAATATAGAAAGTACACGTGCCGTATAACGGACATCAATACTCTTACTGAATAGCGCAACCGATGCTGTCCATAACGACAAGGTGAACACCCAGAATAATAGTGAACCTTCGTGCCCCCCCCAGATTGCCGCTATCTTAAAAAACTCAGGCAAATGCGAGTTTGAATGAGCGGCGACATAGGTAATGGAGAAATCGTCGGTTGCAAAGCTATAGCCGAGAATGCCTATGGCGATTGCGACAAAGAAAAACATACCGTAAGTGAGGGGCCAAGCGTATCGAGTGAGTAGCTCATCATTGCGAGCAACACCAATAAGTGGCACTACAGACAATAACAAAGCAAACGCTAAGCCTAGGACTAAAGCGAAGTGTCCGAGTTCAGGGATCATGATGCGTTCCTACTTGTGCAAATTCAAACACTATTTTATTTGGATTGAATGAGCATTGAATAAAACTGCGGCTATTTTAGAACTAATGGCGTATCTTGTCTGCTATTTTAACGCATTTTGTTACAAGTATTAAATTTGTTTAATCTCATCAAAGTTGATGAAAATCTAGTTCACTCAATGATATTGACGTATAATCGCCCAACCTATTCGGTTTAGCCGTATTTTTTAATTAACAAAAAGACGCTTTATGATGACCACGTTTTGGATTTTTGCGATTATTTTTGTCGCTATCACTTTTGCTCTTATTTGGTTTCCTTTTTTCAAAAAACGCCTACCTTCAGATACTGTTGAAGACGTAAGACAACAAGCCAACCTTGAAGTTTACCAAGAAAAGCTCGCTTTTGTTGAGAAGGACTTAGTGGACGGCACCATCAATCAAGAAGAGTTTGATGTTTTAAAGCAAGAGCTTGAAATTACTCTGTTGCAAGACGTTAAGTCTGCGGAGCAAGAACAAGTCACAACAAAAATCGTAAAACGAAACCCTGCTTGGCCGCTCATCATGAGCATTACAATTCTGTCTGTGACGGGTTATTTATACAATAAACTCGGTTCGTACGACATCATCCAGAATGTGCCAACCATAACCCAAGGTCATGAGGGTATGACGCCTGAACAAATGGCGATGCAGCAACTCATGCTAATGGAGCAGCAAGTTAAAGAGAACCCTAAAGACAGTGAGACCTGGTTCAGTCTTGGTCATGCTTATATGTCTCTTGGTCGCTATGACGACTCGATACATGCTTTTGACCAAGCAATTGGCATCGATGGTGAAACTGCTGAGCTTTTAGGACCTAAAGCGACAGCGATGTTCTATAAGAATAACCAAACAATGACTCCTGCGATTCAAAGCATAATCGATAAAGCACTGAAACTGGATTCAGGTGATCCCGCCACGTTACTTTTAGTCGGTATGAATGCTTTCTTTGAGTCCAACTACCAACAGGCCATCACTGCATGGGATAAAATTCTGAATAGCGAACGTCAAGATATTGATCGTGAAGCAGTGAAAAATGCCATTGCTGAAGCTCAGAACCGCCTTGAACATCCACCGAAACCTATCGACCCGAATTTAGGCGTTGAAGTTGAAGTAACTGTTGCGGATGAACTGAAAGATAAGATTTCGCCTAATGACACGTTATTTGTCTTTGCACGTACTTCTGGTGACAAAATTGTTCCGATTGCCGCTTATAAAGCAGAGCATGAAACCTTCCCTACGCTCTTAAAGCTGACACAAGCAAATGAATTAGGCACTGGCGTTACCTTCAGTGACATCAAGACCGTTGATATCATTGCGCTACTGTCTAAAAATGGACGATTTAAGCCTGAGGCCGGTGATTTGCAGGGTAGAGCTGCAAATGTAAAAGTCGGTGGGAAAGTTACACTAAAACTCGATACGTTAATTTCTGATTGATCGTATCTTTCAGAGATAAAAAAACCGGCCTAAGCCGGTTTTTTTTATGAATGAGAAAAACTATTTCGCTTTGCTCATCATAAATTCAATTGCCGCTTTTAGATCATCGGCATTACATGCAACACATGTCCCTTTTGGTGGCATTGCACCTTTACCTTTTAACGCTACAGCAACAAGGCCATCCATGCCTTTCTTGCCACCGCTTTGAGGAACGCTACTTACTTTATCAAATCTTTCTTTCCATGCTTTTTGGTCATGTACTTTTGGGGCGCCAGCTAAACCTGTTCCGTGGCACACATGGCAAGCTTGCATATACGTTGCTTTACCATCCTTTGCTGCAAATGCATTTACTGAAAACACGCTTGCTACTACTGCAATCATTGCTAATTGTTTTTTCATGTTAAACGTTCCTAATACAGAAATTCACACTCTTATCTTGTAATTAATGCCGGGTTTAAAGGTTAAAACCCAATTAAAGTAACTTTTTTAAAGCACAAAACGCATGCTTATGACTAAAAAGTATACACAATATCGTGATCATGCTCACTAATTACACAAAAACTTAATATTGATGACAGCTTGGGTTCAATCAATTTAGTTAAAATGTAAAAGGATTTAGGTATTGTTTGCAGTAAATCAAAGTCTTTTTACTATGCTGTAACCTTCGTCAGGCTTTGTGCTAAACTGACCGCCATTCAAATAAAGACACTAGCGTTAGAGAGTGCTGTGACAACAACGACTTCTGAGAACCCGTTAATCGCTGCAGATAGGCTCACCTGTATTCGCGAAGAACGTATACTATTCGATGAGCTCAGTTTTGAGATTCTCGCAGGTGATATCGTTCAAATTGAAGGCCCAAATGGTGCGGGTAAAACCAGTTTATTACGCATTCTTACAGGCCTGTCACGCCCCTATGATGGCCAAGTACTTTTTCATGGGCACAATATCGAGCGAGTGAGTGAAGAATATCATCAAGATATGCTTTATCTCGGTCACAAGCCTGGTGTAAAACCCGAACTTTCTGCAGCAGAGAATTTGAAAGTTAACCTCACGTTGAGTGGTCAATATCAACACGAAATAAAAGATACGTTAGCGCAAGTTGGCTTAGATGGCTTCGAAGATGCTTTAGCTGGTCATCTGTCAGCAGGCCAACATCGCCGGACAGCTCTTGCACGCCTGTGGGATACCAATACGCAAATTTGGATTCTAGACGAACCTTTTACTGCAATAGATAAGCTCGGAGTTGAGAATCTAGAAAAGCGCTTTATTGAGCACGCTAACAATGGCGGCTGTGTCATTTTAACCAGCCATCAAGATTTAGGCGTTATAAGTTCTGATCGTATAAAACGTATTAGCTTAGGTAATCTAGATGACTAAAGGAACTGCAGTGCAACACGATATCAGTTACAGCCAAGGTTTTATTACCGTCTTGAAACGTGACCTATCTATAGCCATTCGTCACAGAGGTGATATTTTTAACCCGCTGTTGTTTTTTGTCATGGTGATTACCTTGTTCCCATTGGGCATTGGCCCTGAACCAAACACTTTGACCAAAATTGCACCAGGCATTATTTGGGTGGCAGCACTGCTTTCTTCAATGCTCTCACTCGAACGTTTATTTAAAGCTGATTTTAACGATGGTACTTTGGAGCAAATGCTATTAAGTCCACAGCCTCTGCCCATACTTGCGTTAGCAAAAGTGATTGCGCATTGGTTATTAACAGGCTTACCGCTGGTGATCATTGCTCCTCTGCTCGGCTTACTGTTAAATCTAGAGTCGAACGCTTACACAGCACTGTTATTAACACTGCTTGTGGGGACACCTGTCTTAAGCTTATTAGGTGCTATTGGTGTAGCTTTGACAGTGGGAATTAATAAAGGCGGTGTTTTACTGAGTTTGTTGATCCTTCCTTTGTATATTCCAGTACTTATCTTTGCAACTAGTGCAATTGATGCTGCAGGAATGGGCTTACCCTACAGCGGACATTTGGCTATAATAGCGGCAATGTTAGTCGGTTCATTAACTTTGGCACCTTTTGCAATTGGTGCAGCATTAAAAGTGAGTACAAATTAAATGTGGAAATGGCTTCATCCTTATGCGCAACCCGAACGTGCGTACCAACTTTCTACAAAACTGTTCCCTTGGTTTGCCATTTTAGGTTTTTCAATGGTCACTGTTGGTACGATTTGGGGACTTTTATTCGCCCCAACGGATTATCAACAAGGTGATAGTTATCGCATCATCTTTATTCACGTCCCTGCAGCATCTATGTCGATGTCAGTGTACGTCGGTATGGCTATCGCCTCATTCATTGGTTTGGTCTGGCAGTTAAAAATGGCAGACTGGGCTGCAGCTTCAATGGCTCCAATCGGTGCAGTGATGACGTTTATTGCCTTGATCACAGGTTCTCTCTGGGGTAAACCTATGTGGGGCACCTACTGGGTTTGGGATGCACGATTAACTTCCGAACTCTTGCTATTATTTCTCTACCTAGGCGTGATTGCACTTTACAACTCATTTGAAGATAAAGTAATTGCTTCGCGTGCTGCTGGCATTTTATCTATTGTAGGCGTGATTAATATTCCAATCATCAAGTATTCAGTGGATTGGTGGAATTCATTGCATCAAGGTTCAACCATTAAGATCACCGAAAAGTCTGCGATTACTGGCGATATGTTGCACCCATTATTACTGAATATTTTTGGTTTTGGCTTAATGATCGGAGCAATTACTATCATGCGATTTAAGGCTGAAATTATAGCCCGTTGCAGTATGCGCCCTTGGGTTAAAGACATGGCGATAAAAGAGGTGAACAAATAATGCAATTCGACTCACTACAGAGCTTTCTTCAAATGGGAGGCTACGCTGCTTATGTCTGGGCCTCATTTGGGGTCTGCTTTGCAAGTTTACTGATTTTAATTTTCTTTAGCGCTACCAAAGAGCGTAAAATTCTTAAAGAAATTGCCACCAAACTCGAGCGTGAACAGCGTTTAAAAGATATACGGAGAAAAAAGAATGAATCCTAGGCGTAAAAAGCGACTGGCTCTGGCCTCTGCATTAGTTATTGGTTTTGCTGCAGCAATTGCGTTACTGCTTTATGCACTGAATTCTAATTTAAATTTGTTCTATACGCCTTCTGAAGTCACGATGGGGAAGAAGGATACAGGCCAAAAACCGAGTATCGGCCAGCGCATTCGTATTGGTGGCATGGTAACAGTAGGCTCTTTAAAGCGCGATCCAGATAGTTTGCATGTTCAGTTTGCAGTACATGACGCTACCGGAAAGCAAATTACGGTCACTTACGATAACCTGTTGCCCGATTTGTTTCGTGAAGGCCAAGGCATTGTTGCTCAAGGTGTACTTGTTGGTCCTCACACTCTCAAGGCGACAGAAGTGTTAGCGAAACACGATGAAAATTACATGCCGCCGGAAGTTGCTGAAGCCATGGGTAAGGATCATAAGAAGTTGGAGTATCCGTCTTCTGAGAAGTAATTTATTGAGCGACAGGGAAGTTGTTTAATTGATTAGACAGACTCTTCATTAATGATGAACGATAAACCTCAATAGTATGTTATCGGCACGTGCCAACGACTTATCAGTGTGTACAACATCATCAGAAATAGTATTTTGTTCATGACTATATGCTTGATCATAATAGTTTTTAACTGTTCTTTGTGATATCGAAAAGCTGAATCCCATAATTACACCTTATCTCTTCCTATTGTGATTATAGAGTTGAGTCTGATTTATTTTTTTACAGAATAATTGGCGATATATAACGCTAAAGTATTAGCTAAAAAAATAAGATAAAAGACTCCGAATATTTTTCACATATAGGAATATGCTTGTAAGTATTAGGAACAACAGCGTCGTTAAAGTTCTCTACATGAACAATAGTTAATTGTTTAGAAACCCATGTTTACACTTCTTTACACTGGTTTATTTGAACAAAAATTTGACTTATATAAATCTAAAAATTAATTTACTTTAATAATAGTGTTTTACTCTATTTATTTCAATACCTTACAAAACCAACTAGAATAATTTCAGCTTTAAGAGTAAGTTAGATATATCAATTTTTGTCGCCTGTTCAATAAGCTAAAGAGGTTTAGCATGTCTCGTTGGATCAGAAATACCTTCATTTTACTTTTCATAGCTGTACTCTTTATTTCCTTAGCCTGTTATTCCATCTTATATATGAGCTTGCCTCAATTGAATGGTGAACAAAAAGTACCAGGCATTCATCACTCTGTTTCAATAAAACGTGATGCTCATGGTGTCCCGGTGATCACTGGCAGTTCGAGAAGCGATGTTGCTTTTGCTACGGGTTACTTACACGGTCAAGAACGCTTTTTTCAAATGGATCTGTCTCGAAGAAATTCAGCTGGAGAACTGTCTGCTATGTTTGGTAGGATCGCTTTTGATTTCGATAAACAACAACGCCGACATCGTTTCAGGAAAATCGCTACAGAAGCAATTGCGCTTTTACCTCCTGAACAAAAAGCCATTCTTAGTGCTTACACTAACGGGGTAAATGCAGGTTTAGAAGCACTTCATACCAAACCATTCGAATATTGGATGCTTGGCCTCAAGCCTAAGCCGTGGAAAATGCAGGATAGCTTATTGACTGTGTTCAGTATGTATCTAGAGCTAAATGATTCAAAAGGCAAAATTGACGAAACGAAAGGACTCATTAAAACGTTATCATCACAAAAAATATTGGACTTCATTTCACCTGAAAAAACCCGCTGGGACTCTCCTCTTATTGCAGATGGTTACCAGCAGCAACCGATTCCAAATAAGGACGAAATAAACCTAAGATCAGAGCCGAGTGATTTCTATGCCAAATTGACAGGAAAGCTCATTCCAGATGGATACTTAGGCAGTAACAACTTTGCCGTATCAGGGAAAGTTACCACCACAGGCCATGCAATTATTGAAGATGATATGCATCTTGGGCTCAGAGTACCTACTGTATGGTATCGAACACAAATCAGTTATCCAGAGAACATAAAACAACCAAACGCAAAGCAAGTTCGAGTTACTGGAGTGACTTTACCCGGCTTACCAAACATCGTGGTAGGGAGTAATGGTCATATTGCTTGGGCTTTTACTAATAGTTATGGAGACTGGGTTGATTTAATTAAATTAAAGATCAATGGCAATGAATACTATACAAACCAAGGCCGAGCCAAACTTGACACATGGTATGACACAATTGATATTAAAGATGAGCCGTCAGTAGAAGTAAAATACCAAACTACACATTGGGGGCCGACAAAGCCTTCATCGCTAACCACAGATACTTTTGCAACCGCTTGGACAGCATACAATCCAAAGTCGACTAATTTGAATATGTTGGAACTTGAAAAAGCCAACACAATAAAGCAAGCCATTGCCATCGCAAATAAGTCTGGGATCCCTCCACAAAACTTCACTGTAGGAGACGACAAAGGCAATATTGCTTGGACCATTGCAGGCATATTACCAGAACGGGATAATGTTGATAGTAGCTTGCCAATTCCTTATCAACTGGCTGATAAACACTGGGAAAACTTACTAGCAAAGTCCGAGTACCCAAAAATCATAAATCCTCAAAATAACCGAATTTGGACAGCAAATGCGAGAGTGGCCTCAGGAAATGATTTAGCCAAATTAGGTGACGGCGGTTATGCACTGGGGGCAAGACAAAAGCAAATCAGAAATGCTTTGCTCAATATTAAACAATTCAACGAAAAAGACTTACTTGACGTAGCACTTGATGACCGTGCGTTATATATGAATAACTGGCGTAAGATCATTCTCGCAACGCTGAAACAGGCCAACTTAAAAAGCCACCCAGAACGCGGTGCTTTCTTAAGTTATGTTCAAAACTGGTCAGGTCGAGCTGAACCAAACGATGTTGGCTATCGTCTAGTAAGAGAGTTTCACGACACTCTGAATATGACAGTGATAAAAAGTATTGGTCGATACTTACTGAAACATAGTGACTCTCAAGTGAAAGATATACCAGACTCCTGGATACAAGGAGCAAATCATGAAAGAGAAATGCTGCTTAGGCTATATCAAGACAAGCCGATAAACTGGCTGAGTCCTCAGTACAAAAACTGGGATCAACTATTCTTAAAGTCAATCGATAAAGTGATTACCCAATTGTCCAAACAGTACAACGTTAAACCTGTTGAAGCCTTAAAGTTGGCTACTTGGGGCAGTCGAAATACTGCAGAAATTAATCATCCGCTAAGCCGAGCTTTACCGATTATTGGAAGTTGGCTCGATATGCCACACATTCCGCTAAGTGGTGACAGTTATATGCCAAAAGCGCAAAGACCAACAGCGGGTGTGTCAGAACGAATGATTGTGTCACCAGGAAATGAACAAAGCGGTATTTTTCATATGTCAGGCGGGCAAAGTGGCAACCCGATATCACCGTTTTACAAGGATGGCTTCAATAACTGGGCTAATGGAACTGACAGTCCATTCCTTCCGGGCCCTGAAGAGTATCACTTAATTCTTCTACCAAAGCATTAATAATCACTATAGCTCAGTATTAATCACCAACAAACCCTCCTCAGCAGGCTCTATTATCAATAGAGCCTATTTTCCACCTTATACAATGTTATACCGTTTTGACATTAAAAATATTGAAGTACTGGCTGCACACAAAGAAAAGCACAAACATAAAATGAGTATTAAGGCCGCATGACATTTATTGGACAAAAGGGGGAATCTAATAATGTACTGATCTGGCGTGTCGCAGATACATGCACTTAAGAACACGAATAAACAGAGCGGAATCTAACTAATCAAAATTTTCGAGATTAAAAGAGTCTACGAAGCAAGGAACAAAATACTAAAAGTCGCATTAGATACAACTATCAAAACAAATCTGCTTGTGAGCATCTGGTATAAAAAAACCGAGCACTAGGCTCGGTTTTTCTTCTATTCTTCAGTTACTCTGCAGCAGCTTCTACTTCAACTGCTTCAGCATCTTCTGGACGATCAACTAGCTCAATATACGCCATAGGCGCTTTATCACCAGTACGAAGACCGCACTTAAGAATACGGGTATAACCGCCAGGACGTTCCTGGTAGCGTGGACCCAATTCAGTAAATAACTTACCTACAACTTCAGCGTCGCGAGTACGTGCAAATGCTAGACGACGATTTGCAACACTGTCACTTTTAGCAAGTGATATTAAAGGCTCAACTACGCGGCGCAGTTCTTTCGCTTTAACAGTAGTCGTCTTGATGATCTCATGACGAACTAATGATACAGCCATGTTACGAAACATAGCTTGGCGATGACTGCTATTGCGGTTAAGTTGACGTCCACTCTTGCGATGGCGCATGACTTAATCCTTATAACCTAAAATCTGTACAAAACCTGGGACTTATAGGTCGTCTGCTAAACTAGCTGGAGGCCAGTTTTCAAGACGCATACCTAACGACAGTCCGCGAGACGCTAATACATCCTTAATTTCAGTAAGAGATTTCTTACCTAAGTTAGGTGTTTTTAGCAACTCAACTTCAGTGCGCTGTACCAGATCTCCGATGTAATGAATCGCTTCGGCTTTCAAACAGTTAGCCGAACGTACAGTTAACTCTAGATCGTCGACAGGACGCAATAGAATCGGGTCGAATTCTGGTTTTTCTTCTTTCTGCTCTGGCTCAGTTACATCACGTAATTCTACGAATGCATCTAGCTGTTCAGCAAGAATCGTTGCTGAACGACGGATAGCTTCTTCAGGATCAATAGTACCATTAGTGGTCATATCAATAACAAGCTTATCCAAGTCAGTGCGTTGCTCAACACGTGCTGCTTCAACATTGTAAGCAATACGAGCAACCGGTGAGAAAGAAGCGTCTACTAATAAACGGCCAATTGGACGTTCATCTTCTTCGGTTTGTGCACGAGCAGATGCTGGTACATAACCGCGACCACGTTCTATACGAATACGCATGCTGATGTCATTGTTACCAGTCAAATGACAGATAACATGATCTGGATTCATGATAGCAACATCACCATCATGAGTAATATCTGCTGCGGTAACAGGGCCTGCGCCTGACTTACTCAAAGTAAGCATGGCTTCATCTTTACCCTCGAGGTGTACTGCTAGACCCTTCAAGTTAAGCAATATTTCAAGGATATCTTCTTGTACGCCTTCCTTGCTGCTGTATTCATGCAGTACGCCGTCGATTTCGACTTCAGTAACTGCACAGCCTGGCATAGACGACAATAGGATGCGACGCAACGCGTTACCTAAAGTGTGACCGAAACCACGTTCAAGCGGCTCCAAAGTAACCTTGGCACGTGTTGTGTTAACCTGCTCGATATCAACGAGACGCGGTCTAAGAAATTCTTTAACAGAACCCTGCATTGTGTCCTCTCTTGTTTATTAGCTTTACTTAGAGTAAAGCTCGACGATCAGCTGTTCGTTAATGTCTGCAGACAGGTCGCTACGCTCTGGTAAGCGCTTGAAAGTACCTTCCATTTTAGCGTTGTCTACTTCAACCCATGTAGGCTTCTCACGTTGGCCTGCAACTTCTAGAGCTGCTCCAATACGAGCTTGCTTACGTGATTTCTCGCGAATGCTTACTACATCATTCGCAGACACTTTGAATGACGGAATGTTTACAACACGACCGTTTACCACAATTGACTTGTGGCTAACCAGCTGACGTGCTTCTGCGCGAGTTGAACCGAAACCCATACGATAAACTACGTTATCTAGGCGAGTTTCTAGCAACTGAAGTAGGTTTTCACCTGTGTTGCCTTTAACGCGTGCAGCTTCTTTATAGTAATTACGGAATTGCTTTTCTAGCACACCATAAGTACGACGAACTTTTTGTTTCTCACGTAGCTGAATACCATACTCAGACAAACGCGGCTTACGAGCACCGTGTTGACCTGGAGCTTGTTCCAGCTTACATTTCGAATCGATTGCTCTCACGCCGCTTTTTAAGAAAAGGTCAGTACCTTCTCGGCGGCTGAGCTTGAGCTTAGGACCCAAGTATCTTGCCATGATCTTTCTCCAACTATCCTATTAACGCGTTATACACGACGTTTCTTAGGAGGACGACAACCGTTATGCGGGATAGGCGTCACATCGGTAATGTTGGTAATTTTATAACCAACAGCGTTCAGCGCACGAATGGCTGACTCACGACCTGGACCTGGACCCTTTACGAAAACTTCTAGGTTTTTAACACCATAATCTTGAGCTGCTTGACCAGCGCGCTCAGCAGCAACCTGTGCAGCGAATGGAGTAGATTTACGTGAACCACGGAAACCTGAACCACCTGCAGTTGCCCATGCTAGTGCATTACCTTGACGATCTGTAATGGTAACAATTGTATTGTTGAAAGATGCATGGATATGAGCCATGCCATCAGCAATCTGTTTACGTACACGCTTGCGCGGTGAACGTGACGGACTTTTAGCCATTGCTTAACCCCTTCCCGTTACTTTCTAATTGGCTTACGTGGACCTTTACGCGTACGCGCATTGGTCTTTGTACGTTGCCCACGGAGAGGCAGGCTACGACGATGGCGGAGACCACGATAACAACCAAGATCCATAAGACGCTTGATGTTCATTGAAATCTCACGACGTAAGTCACCTTCTACTTCGTATTTGGCAACTTCTGCGCGTAGAGTATCTATTTGAGCTTCGCTCAATTCCTTGATCTTCACGTCTTCAGCGATGTTACTAGCAGAACAAATTGCTTTAGCAGTTGTTTTGCCGATGCCGAAGATTGCAGTTAATGCGATAACTGCGTGCTTCTGATCAGGAATGTTAATGCCAGCGATACGGGCCACTATGCACTCCTCAAGTTAAAGGTTATCTGCGAAAAGCCCGAAAGGATACTCGACAGATAACAGTTTTGCAATTATTTTTTGGCCAGTTTGGATGTTATTTCATCCAAACCGACCAAACTATCTTTTTTTAGCCTTGACGCTGTTTGTGTTTTGGTTCAACACAAATTACGCGTACAACGCCACTACGCTTGACGATCTTGCAATTACGGCAGATCTTCTTCACGGAAGCTCGAACTTTCATTTCATCACTCCGTTATGCGACTAGCGACCAAAGCGATCTAAATTCGCTTTATTCACTAAATTCGCTTTCTTCATCACAGACTCATACTGATGTGACATCATATGGGTCTGCACCTGAGCCATGAAGTCCATGATCACCACTACCATGATTAGTAGTGAAGTACCGCCAAAGTAAAATTGTACTTTCCAAGCGATTAACATGAACTCCGGAATTAGGCAGATAAAGGTAATGTATAACGCACCAGCCAATGTAAGGCGGGTCATTACTTTATCAATGTAACGCGAAGTCTGTTCTCCAGGACGTATCCCAGGAATGAATGCACCACTCTTCTTCAAGTTATCAGCTGTTTCACGCGGATTGAAAACCAATGCCGTGTAAAAGAAGCAGAAGAAGATAATAGCCGTTGCATACAATAATGAATACAGCGGTTGTCCAGGCGATACAGCCAGTGAAATATCACTCAGCCATGCCATAGACTCATTTTGACCAAACCACTGAGCCAGTGTGCCTGGAAACAAAATAATGCTGGATGCAAAAATTGGTGGTATTACACCTGCCATGTTGAGTTTCAACGGCAAGTGAGTACTTTGCGCTGCGAAAACTTTACGACCTTGCTGACGCTTGGCGTAGTTTACCACAATGCGGCGCTGACCGCGCTCTACAAATACCACAAAATATGTGACTGCAAACACAATCACTGCAAGTAGCAACAGTACTAATACATTCAAGTCACCTTGACGCGCCTGCTCGGCCGTTTGACCAATAGCAGAAGGTAAACCAGCAACAATACCTGCGAAAATAAGAATCGAGATACCATTACCAATCCCGCGCTCAGTAATTTGCTCTCCGAGCCACATCAAGAACATCGTCCCTGATACTAAGCTCACTACCGCAACAAAGTAAAAACCGAAGCCTAAATTTACAACTAGACCTGGTACTAGGTTAGGTAGACCAGTCGCAATACCAATTGACTGGAAAGTCGCTAATACTAACGTGCCGTATCTTGTATATTGACTAATTTTTTTACGTCCAGACTCGCCTTCTTTTTTCAATTCAGCCAGTGCAGGATGCACAACAGTCAACAACTGCATGATGATCGACGCCGAAATATACGGCATGATTCCCAATGCAAAAATAGAGGCACGCTCAAGAGCACCACCAGAGAACATGTTAAACATGCCTAAGATAGTACCCTTCTGCTGAGCGAAGAGCTCTGCTAAAACAGCAGCGTCAATACCAGGAATTGGTACAAATGAACCCGCTCTGAAAACGATAATTGCACCAATCACGAACAGGAGACGAGCTTTCAATTCTGATAGTCCGCCTTTCGCGCTTTTTAAATCAAGTCCTGGTTTTGCCATTGACGATTATTCCTCGATCTTACCGCCGGCAGCTTCAATAGCTGCACGTGCACCTTTGGTTACCTTCAGACCTTTTACGGTCACTGGGCGCTCAATGGTACCTGAAAGAACGATTTTCGCAAACTTGATGTTGCGAGTAATTACATTTGCGTCTTTCAACGAATGTAAGTCAATAACATCACCGTTAACTTTCGCTAGTTCACCTAGGCGCACTTCAGCTGTTACAAGAGTAACGCGTGAAGAAAAACCAAACTTCGGCAAACGGATTTTAAGAGGCATTTGACCGCCTTCAAATCCAACGCGTACACCGCCGCCACTACGTGACTTTTGACCTTTGTGACCACGACCACCAGTCTTACCAAGACCAGAACCGATACCACGGCCTACACGCTTTTTAGCTGATTTTGAACCTGGTGCTGGAGATAAAGTGTTTAACTGCATTTTATTCCTCCACCGATACCATGTAATAAACTTTATTTACCATACCGCGAACTGAAGGAGTATCTTCAAGTTCAACAGTGTGGCCAATGCGACGAAGGCCTAGACCTTTAACTGACGCACGGTGCTTTGGTAAACGACCAATCGCACTTTTAGTTTGAGTTACTTTAATAGTTTTCTTAGCCATGGTGCATTACCCCTGAATATCATTAACATTCAGACCACGCTTAGCTGCGATTTGCTCAGGTGACTTCATGTGCACTAGAGCGTCGACAGTTGCGCGAACGATGTTGATAGGGTTAGTAGAACCGTAAGCTTTAGACAGTACGTTATGTACGCCTGCAACTTCCAGAACAGCACGCATCGCACCACCGGCGATTACACCAGTACCTTCACTTGCTGGTTGCATATAAACTTGCGAACCTGAGTGACGGCCTTTAATCGGGTGATGCAAAGTACCAGCGTTCAATTGAACAGTTACGATATTACGACGAGCTTTCTCCATCGCTTTTTGAATCGCTGCAGGTACTTCACGAGCCTTGCCATAGCCGAAGCCAACTTTACCGTTACCGTCACCAACTACTGTTAGTGCAGTAAAACTAAAGATGCGACCACCTTTTACCACTTTAGAAACACGATTTACTGCAACTAATTTTTCTTGCAGATCGTCTTTTTGCTGAGTTTCTAATTTAGCCATAATTTTATAACTCCTTTAGAACTTCAGGCCAGCTTCACGAGCGGCATCAGCTAACGCTGCTACACGACCATGATACTTAAAACCAGAACGGTCAAACGCAACCGCAGTTACGCCTTTCTCTACCGCACGTTCAGCAACAGTTTTACCTACTGCTTTAGCTGCGTCAACGTTACCAGTGCTTTTAACTGCTTCTTTAACTGCTTTTTCAACAGTTGAAGCAGAAACTAGTACATTTGCCTCAGAATCAATAACCTGAGCGTAAATGTGACGCGGCGTACGATGTATGACCAGACGGTTAACGCCCAGTTCAAGGATCTTCTTGCGGGCGCGAGTAGCACGACGCAAGCGAGATGTTTTCTTATCCATATCGCGTTACCTTACTTCTTCTTAGCCTCTTTACGGCGTACATTCTCATCAGCGTAACGAACACCTTTACCTTTATAAGGCTCTGGTGGACGGTAGCCGCGAATTTCAGCTGCAACTTGACCAACCAACTGCTTATCAGTACCCGTAAGTACGATTTCAGTTTGGCTAGGGCATTCAGCTTTAACGCCTTCAGGAAGTTCGTGAACCAAAGGATGTGAGAAACCTAAAGTTAGGTCAACACCCTTGCCTGCAACTTTTGCACGGTAACCAACACCGATCAAAGTCAGTTTCTTCTGAAAACCTTCAGAAGTACCGATGACCATGTTGTTGATCAAAGCGCGAGCGGTACCCGCTTGTGCCCATGCATTGGCTACGCCATCTACTGGAGCTACTTTGACTTCCGTACCTTCAACAGTAACAGTTACAGCGCTGTTGATTTCACGAGTTAAGGTGCCCTTAGCGCCTTTAACGCTAATAGCTTGACCATTTACTGTCACCTCTACGCCCGCAGGAATAGCGACTGGTGCTTTTGCTACACGAGACATTGCTTACTCCTTACGCTACGTAGCAGATAACTTCGCCGCCCATGCCAGCTTGGCGAGCAGCTCTATCAGTCATCAAACCTTTAGAAGTGGACACAATTGCGACACCCAATCCGGCCATCACTTTAGGAAGTTCGTCTTTACCTTTGTAAATACGAAGACCTGGGCGTGATACACGTTGGATAGTCTCAACGACTGGTTTGCCTTGGAAATACTTTAAAGTAACTTCCAATTCTGGCTTAGCTTCATCTGCTACGGCGTAGTCTGTGATATAACCTTCGTCTTTTAAGACTTTTGCAAGAGCGATTTTCAGCTTTGCAGAAGGCATAGTTACAGATACTTTGTTAGCAGCTTGGCCGTTACGAATACGGGTTAACATATCCGCAATAGGATCTTGCATGCTCATATTAGCTTACTCCGTACAGTAATTACCAGCTGGCCTTACGCAGACCAGGAACTTCACCACGCATTGTTGCTTCACGTAATTTAATACGGCTCAAGCCGAATTTACGTAAGTAACCATGTGGGCGACCAGTTTGACTACAGCGGTTACGCTGACGCGCACTGCTTGAATCACGTGGTAGAGATTGTAGCTTAAGAACTGCATCCCAACGCTCTTCTTCTGAAGTGTTTGGGTTAGCAATTAATGCCTTAAGCGCTGCACGTTTCTCAGCATATTTTGCTACGAGCTTTGCACGTTTATCTTCACGTGCCTTCATAGAACTTTTTGCCATTACGCTACCCTTATTTCTTAAATGGGAAGTTGAATGCGTCCAATAGAGCACGACCTTCTTCGTCATTCTTAGCAGACGTCGTAATAACGATGTCCATGCCACGAATTTTATCGATTTTATCATAATCGATTTCTGGGAAGATGATTTGCTCACGAACACCCATTGCATAGTTACCACGGCCATCAAACGCTTTAGCGCTCATGCCACGGAAATCACGAATACGTGGAATTGCAATGTCAACTAAACGCTCTAAGAATTCCCACATACGCTCACCGCGTAGGGTAACTTTACAGCCAATAGGGTAGCCTTCACGGATTTTAAAACCAGCAACTGATTTACGAGCTACAGTTACTACTGGTTTTTGACCAGCAATTGCAGTCATGTCACGAAGCGCATGCTCCATAACTTTTTTATCTGCAACAGCTTCGCCTACACCCATGTTCAGGGTGATTTTCTCAACCCGAGGGACTTGCATGACACTGGTATAACCAAACTTTTTAGCAAGTTCAGCAATCACAGTCTCTTTATATCTATCATGCAGTTTCGCCATCGTTTACTCCAATTACTTAACGAGTTCACTGTTCGATTTGAAGAAGCGGACTTTCTTGCCATCTTCGAATCGGAAACCAACACGATCAGCCTTGCCAGTGGCAGGGTTTACGATCGCTACATTTGATGCTTGAATTGGTGCTTCTTTATCAACAATACCACCTTGAACACCCAATTGAGGGTTTGGTTTCTGGTGTTTCTTGACAAGATTAACGCCTTCTACAAACATTTTACCGTTAGATAAAACTTGGGTAACTTTACCAGTTTTGCCCTTGTCTTTACCTGTCAGTACGACTACTTCGTCTTCACGACGGATTTTTGCTGCCATTTTGAAGCTCCTTACAGTACTTCTGGTGCCAGCGAGACAATTTTCATGAATTGATCATTACGCAATTCACGTGTCACTGGGCCAAAGATACGAGTACCAATCGGTGCAAGGTTTGCGTTAAGCAATACCGCTGCATTCCGATCGAAGCGAATGACAGAACCATCTGGACGACGTACGCCTTTCTTAGTACGGACTACCACCGCGTTATACACATCACCTTTCTTCGCTTTAGCGCGAGGAATCGCTTCTTTTACAGAAACTTTGATGATGTCGCCGATCCCGGCATAACGACGATGAGAGCCACCCAAGACCTTAATACATTGAACTCTACGCGCACCGCTATTATCGGCCACTTCAAGCTGCGATTGCATTTGGATCATTTCAAGTGCTCCGCTATCGTTACTACACAAAAGCCCTTAATTATTAGGGCATACATTCACCAATTTTTGAACACATTTGGTCAAAAATGGCGCGCAAGTATACCACCATAATTTGGGAATAGGTAGTAATTAAAAAACAAACGGCCCCAAAAGTTGGAGCCGTTTCACTAAAAGCCTAAAAATTAGGCTTTTGTAACTACTTCAACCAATGTCCAAGACTTAGTCTTAGATAGAGGACGACATTCGCTAATAGTAACGATATCGCCTTCTTTACACACATTTTGCTCATCGTGTGCATGGATCTTAGTAGTACGTTTAATATACTTCCCGTAGATAGGGTGTTTTACTTGGCGCTCAACAGCAACAGTAATAGACTTGTCCATTTTGTCGCTCGTTACGCGGCCTAGTAATGTACGGATTTTATCAGACATTATGCACCCGCCTTAGAAGTAATAATGGTCTTAACACGCGCAATGTTGCGACGTACTGTTTTCAGTTGAGTCGTTTGAGTCAACTGGCCAGTAGCGTGTTGCATGCGCAGGTTGAACTGCTCACGCAGCAGACCAAGTAATTCAGCGTTTAAATCTTCAACGCTTTTTTCTCTTAGTTCGCTCGCTTTCATTACATCACCGTCTTAGTTACAAAGGTAGTCTTAATTGGAAGCTTGGCAGCAGCAAGAGTAAACGCTTCACGCGCTAGCTCTTCGTTCACACCATTCATCTCATAAAGAACCTTACCAGGTTGAATCTGACATACCCAGTATTCAACGTTACCTTTACCTTTACCCATACGCACTTCAAGAGGCTTAGAGGTAATTGGCTTGTCAGGGAAAACTCGAATCCAAATTTGTCCTTGACGTTTAATGTGACGAGTCATTGCACGACGCGCAGATTCGATTTGACGAGCAGTTAGACGACCACGTCCAACTGCTTTCAAACCGAAGTCACCGAAGCTTACTTCAGTGCCTTTACCAAGACCACGGTTGCGGCCTTTGTGCATCTTGCGAAACTTCATTCGTTTAGGTTGCAGCATTGAAGGCTCTCCTATTTACCACGAGGCTTGCGCTTTGGCTGCTTCGGCTCTTCTAGTTTTGGCATGATTCCGTCTAGAACTTCACCTTTGAAGATCCAAACTTTAATACCAATTACACCGTATTGGGTGTGAGCTTCTGCAGTAGCGTAGTCGATATCAGCACGAAGAGTGTGTAGAGGTACACGACCTTCACGATACCACTCAGAACGTGCGATTTCAGCACCGCCTAAACGGCCGCCTACTTGAACTTTGATACCTTGTGCGCCAATGCGCATTGCATTTTGTACCGCACGCTTCATAGCACGACGGAACATAACACGACGCTCTAATTGCTGTGCAATAGAGTCAGCAACAAGTTTTGCATCAAGTTCTGGCTTACGGATCTCAGCGATGTTGATTTGTGCTGTAGTACCAGTCATTTTTGACACAGTCTTACGTAGCACTTCAACGTCTTCACCTTTCTTACCAATCACAACACCTGGACGGGCAGTGTGAATCGTAACGCGGATGCTTTTCGCTGGACGCTCGATAACAATCTTGGATACTGAAGCTGCTTTTAGTTTCTTGAAAAGAAACTGGCGAACTTCCCAGTCGCTATCTAGGTTTGCTGCATAATCACTCTTATCAGCGTACCAGGTAGAGATCCAAGGTTTGGTGATACCCAGACGGATACCATTTGGATGTACTTTCTGTCCCATTACTCTCTCCTAGCGATCTGCTACAACCACAGTGATGTGGCTGGTACGCTTGATGATACGGTCAGCACGGCCTTTAGCACGTGGTCTGATACGCTTCATAGTTGGAGCTTCATCAACGAAGACTTTACCAACGATTAGCTCGTCGATATCAGCACCTTCATTGTGCTCCGCATTTGCGATAGCTGAATTAAGTACTTTCTTAACCAGTACGGCCGCTTTCTTAGGGCTGAAGGTCAGGATTTCCAGCGCTTTAGCAACAGGTAATCCACGAACTTGATCAGCCACTAAGCGAGCTTTCTGAGGCGACGTACGGGCATAGCGATGTTTAGCTAAAACTTCCATCTTTAATCTCCCGTATTAACGCTTCTTCGCTTTCTTATCTGCAGCGTGGCCGCGATAAGTGCGAGTTGGTGAAAATTCACCAAGCTTGTGACCGATCATTTCGTCAGTTACGAACACAGGTACGTGCTGACGACCATTATGGACAGCGATGGTCAATCCAATCATATTTGGAATGATCATTGAACGGCGTGACCAAGTCTTAATTGGCTTTTTGTCACCCGATTCCAACGCTTTCTCTACCTTCTTCAGCAAGTGCAGGTCAATGAAAGGACCTTTCTTGAGAGAACGTGGCATGGCGAATCCTCTTACTATTTATTACGACGACGTACAATGTACTTGTCAGTGCGTTTATTGCTACGAGTCTTATAACCCTTAGTAGGCATACCCCATGGAGACACAGGATGGCGACCACCAGAAGTACGACCTTCACCACCACCATGTGGGTGATCTACAGGGTTCATGGCAACACCACGAACTGTAGGGCGTACGCCTCTCCAGCGTTTCGCACCAGCTTTACCTAATTGGCGTAGCATGTGCTCAGAGTTACCAACTTCACCTAAGGTTGCGCGGCAATCTACAGGAACTTTACGCATTTCGCCTGAGCGAAGACGTAGAGTCGCGTATGCGCTATCACGAGCAACAACTTGTACATATGCACCAGCTGAACGCGCGATTTGAGCGCCTTTACCAGGCTTCATTTCAACAGCGTGAACAACAGAACCTACTGGAATGTTGCGTAACGGCAATGCGTTACCCGCTTTGATTTCAGCATCAACGCCTGACATGATTTTGTCGCCAGCTTGCATGCCTTTAGCAGCAAGAATATAACGACGTTCACCATCTGCATATACTACTAGAGCGATATGCGCAGTACGGTTTGGATCGTACTCAAGACGTTCAATTTTTGCAGGGATACTATCTTTATTGCGTTTGAAGTCAATAATACGATAGTGCTGCTTGTGACCACCGCCCACGTGGCGAACAGTGATACGACCAGTGTTGTTACGACCACCAGACTTTGACTTTTTCGCCAACAGGCCAGCAAAAGGTTTACCCTTGTGCAGATCTTTGTTCACCACTTTAACTACGTGGCGACGACCAGCAGAGGTTGGCTTACACTTAATAACTGCCATTGTTTAATCTCCTTTGCTTACTCAGCGCCGCCGACGAAGTCTAGGTCTGCACCGTCAGCTAAAGTAACGTAGGCTTTTTTCCAATCGCTACGACGACCCATGCGGGCACCGTGACGCTTAGTTTTGCCTTTGTTAACTAAAGTGCGAACAGTCTTAACTTCAACTTCAAACAATTGAGCTACTGCAGCTTTAATTTCAGCTTTAGTGGCATCAGTTGCTACACGGAAAACTACAGTGTTCGTTTTCTCAGCATTAACAGTACTCTTTTCAGAGACGTGTGGTGCTAGAATAACTTTTAGCAAACGTTCTTCGCGGATCATGCTAGCATCTCCTCGATTTGCTTCACTGCATCAGCAGTAACCAACACAGTGTTGAACGCGATTAAGCTAACTGGGTCAATACCCGCAACGTCACGAACGTCAACTTTGTATAAGTTACGAGCTGCTAAGAACAAGTTCTCATCAACTTCTGGTGTAACAATCAATACATCGTCTAAATTCATTTCGTTTAGCTTGCTCTTTAGCTCTTTAGTTTTCGGAGCTTCAACACCAAACTTTTCAACAACTAGTAAACGGTCTTGACGTACTAATTCAGACAGAATGCTCTTAAGCGCTCCGCGGTACATCTTCTTGTTTACTTTTTGGCTGTGGTCTTGTGGTTTTGCCGCAAACGACACACCACCAGAACGCCAGATTGGGCTTTTCACAGAACCCGCACGAGCGCGACCTGTACCCTTTTGACGCCATGGTTTTTTACCAGAGCCTTTTACTTCTGCGCGTGTTTTCTGCGCGCGAGTACCTTGACGAGCGTTTGCTGCGTAAGATACAACTACCTGATGAACCAGTGCTTCGTTAAACTCACGGCCAAAGGTAGCTTCGGAAACTTCAAGAGCGCCTTGCGCGTCTTTCAATGCTAATTCCATTACTATCTCCTCAGACCTTAAGCTTTAACTGCTGGCTTGATAATCAGGTCGCCATTGGTAGCACCAGGTACAGCACCTTTTACCAATAGTAGGCTGCGTTCAGCATCTACACGAACCACTTCTAGGTTTTGTGTAGTTGTACGCTCATCACCCATGTGACCAGACATCTTTTTACCTTTGAATACACGACCAGGCGTTTGGTTCTGACCGATAGAACCGTTTGCTCTGTGTGCCAAAGAGTTACCATGCGTCATGTCTTGAGTTTGGAAATTCCAGCGCTTAACGCCGCCTTGGAAACCCTTACCTTTAGATTGACCAGTAACGTCTACTTTCGCTACATCAGCGAAGATATCAACTGTTAGTTCAGCACCAACTTCAATGCCTTCACCTTCACCATCAGCAAGACGCATTTCACGAATGATACGACCAGCTTCTACGCCAGCCTTAGCAAAGTGACCCGCTTTTGCTTTATTGATGCGGTTGGCTTTTTTGGTGCCTGTAGTAAGTTGAAGTGCACGGTAACCGTCAACGTCAAGTGTTTTAACTTGAGCTACGCGATTCGCTAGAACTTCAATTACAGATACTGGGATTGAAGTACCATCTTCGGTGAAGATGCGCGTCATACCCACTTTACGACCAATTAGACCGATTGCCATCTCTCAAACCTCTTCTTAGGATCTCAATTAACCCAAGCTAATCTGAACGTCGACACCAGCTGCAAGATCTAGACGCATAAGTGCATCAACAGTCTTCTCAGTAGGCTCAACGATGTCAACTAGACGCTTGTGCGTACGTAATTCGTACTGGTCACGAGCATCTTTATTAACGTGTGGAGAGATCAAAACGGTATAACGCTCTTTGCGCGTTGGTAGTGGAATTGGACCACGTACCTGAGCGCCTGTACGCTTCGCAGTTTCAACGATTTCCGCAGTAGACTGATCAATTAAACGATGATCAAATCCTTTTAAGCGGATACGGATTCTTTGGTTCTGCATTGACCAGAGCTCCTAAAATGAACACATAAAAAATCACCCTCATGCAGCTTTCTTCTAGAAAGGCAGAGTGAGATGATTTAACCGTTCGATTCCCAATCGGAATCGCTGTTTATTAATCGTTAATCATATTGATTAACGCTTTACTTCGTCACTGTACAATTGCAGTGAGCGAGCAATTATACTCAGCTTTTCGCTAAGATCAACCCAATCGCACAATTATTCTGCGATATAGTTCACATCGCAGCTTGTACGTCAAAATATGGCAGGAATTATACGGAAAAAATGTTAATAAGCTATTCTTAATTCTTTCTGTAGTTAACTATCGCAATTTTTGGATCTTTCTTTAGTCCAAGCTTGGTCATGTTGTCCTTTCTAACTTCCCACTCTTTTGTATTAACGTAATCGAATTTTAGAGTGGCTGTTTTGCCAATACCTGCGTTCATCTATAGCTTCTGAGATATGCGTTTTCATCGTAAAAATTTGCCGATGTTTCTCAAGCTCTTTTTCTGTCAAAGATATCTCTTCAACTTCATGAAAGTCATCAAAGACTAGTGAAGCATTACTTTTACATTCCATCTATACAACCAATAAGACGTATCATTTAGAAAACACTAAAGTACCCTCTTAATAATTGGTAGCAACATGAATAAAGAGCAATCAACTCATATGGTTCTATTTACTGCTTTCTTCTTCACTTATCAAATTGAGAGACCAAGTCCTGTTGACGTTCATTCTGCAATGTTAGCCCCCGCCCTAACTCTACAGCGCTATTTACATTGTCCAATAAGGCTTCAGTGTTTTGCTCTAAGCTTCGCATATTGCCTTCAACCTGAAGCATCGCTTGTGATTGCTCTTCAGCTGCAACGGCCGTTTGTTGCCCCACTCCTTGAACTTCTGTTAACGATTTATTCATTTTTACTAATGTGGCTTTGAGCTGTTGTTCTGACTCTAAACTTTCTGAAATTAGTCCATGACTGAACTGCATTTGTTCAACGGCTTTCGCAGAAGTCTGTTTTAACCTGCTGATGATCTCTTGAATCTCTTTACCTGATGTTTGCGAGCGATTTGCCAGCATCCGAACTTCATCTGCAACGACCGCAAACCCTCGTCCTGCATCTCCTGCTCTAGCGGCTTCAATTGCGGCGTTTAATGCAAGTAAATTCGTTTGCTCAGCTAAACTGTCAATCACACTGAGCACATCATCAATGCGTCCACACAGTGCATCGAGGTTCGCAATTGAAAATTGAGATTTTTCCAATAATTCGGTGATTTTTAAATTGGATTCTTGTGAAATGGCTAGGGCTCGTTGTGTATCTTCGAGCTTTTGAATCGTCTGTTCAATATTGCTTGCCGTTTCAACGGTATTTTGTGCGACTTCATTAATAGTCTCACTCATCTGACAAACCGAAGTCGCTACTTGCGAGAAATGATTATTCTGTTCAGTCAGATTATCTAAGTTTTGTTTGTTTTGCTGATCCTGCCCCACAATCGACTTTTGAAGCCTTGCACCACTGTCTTGAATACGACCAACAATCGCCAACGTTTCAGCTTTGCGCATCCTTAAACTTAACTCTATATGTGATAGCTCATCAACGTGCCCGGTATAGATGAACTGATTAATCGAATTATCGTGTACCTCCCTGCTGAGCTTAAGTGTTGATTGCCATCGATGATTGAGTTTAAACACAGGCCACAAACCAACTGTGATTCCGGTTAATAATAAAATAAATTGGTAAGAGATATTTTCATGCTGAACACCAAAGCCAATACATAAAATAGAAAATAGCCATCCAATGATGAGGCTTTGAATAATGGTTGGCCGATATTTAGAGAGAATGTCTTTATCTTGCTTTAACTTTTGATAACAATCTTCGGCTCGCTTTACCAAGTGGGCATCGGGTTTAGTTCTCACAGATTGATATTCATCGACTTCGCCATCGTGCTCTATCGGGCTGACAAATGCGTTCACCCAATAGTAGTCACCGTTTTTACAGCGGTTTTTAACCAGCCCCATCCAATTTCGGCCACCCTTAATTGTGCCCCATAAATTTGTAAACGCTGCCTTCGGCATATCTGGATGGCGAATCATATTGTGTGGCTGCCCAAGCAGCTCTTCAGCTTTATAACCACTTACATTTAGGAAGTCTTCATTGAGATAGGTAATGTTACTGTTCAAATCGGTTGTTGAAAGGATTTTAAAACTGTCAGGATAGACGACTTCATTTGTCATACTGCTTTTTGTTACATCCATGATAAAACTCTTTTAACCACACTTTAATTAAGACTTTATTTTGCCATCCCATTTGATGCATCTAAATAACAAATCTTCTCTCGCAACAAAAACACGCCACTTAGTTGACCAAAGTCAAACTCGTGGCGCATCATTATCTTATCGCTCGAAAACTTAATTTCCTTTAACAGCCTGAATCTACAATCGTGCTAGATGGGTCAGTAGCCTGTTGTTTGTTTCCCGCTTGACGATAAAGTAAGTAGCAATTCTCTTTTTTAATCATAGGGTCAAAAATTCTTACTTGAGGAATACCATCTTCGCTGTCTCCAACTTGCTGAAATTGCCAGTTTACGGTCGAAGGGTTAATACTTTGCTTCCCGTTAAAGACGAAGCCTAATGCATTTTTTAAATCTTCAGCTTTTGTTGACAGGTAACCGTTAAAAGTTCCTAAGCTCACGCTGTCGATGACAATGCTATTCGCACCTTGAGAGGCTCCCATTTGTATCGCCTTATCATTGACAATTTTATTTGTCTTTGAAATTGCAACTTTTAATGAGTTTAGCGCTGATGAATGGGTTTCCTTCACTCGATTTACTGCAGATTTATCTTGGCCAATTAATAGAATCCCTGCAATAACGACCACTAATACAATCACGAAAACCAAGGCTTTAGATTGTGCAGCTCCATTTTTGTTTTGCATAGTGTTTCTCAACTTTTGTTAATTACAGACTGAGCGGAGTCTATCATCAAGGATTGAAATGCTTCATTGCAAAAACATATAGCTTAGATTGGAACCCATCAAACTTGGGTAACAAATTAAGAGGATAAATCTGAGGAGAAAAGCTTTATTTTTGAGATAATAAGTCGACCAAGACAACTATCAAAATAAAATGGCGATTCTAAACAAAACA
>NZ_JAFEUN010000061.1 GCF_016900895.1 Parashewanella hymeniacidonis | reverse complement strand
ATGGCTTCCTTCAGACCCTGCCGTTAGCCAACAACGCCCTTGCCATTCGGATTATCTTCCCCTCAGTCGGGGCGATACAGGTTTCTTTCAACCTGTCGGGTTTGCCAGCTTCGCTGGGCAAACGAAAAAGCACCGCCTTAAAGATGCGGTGCTTTGATCAAACTCAAGCCAATATTACAAAGTCATAATTGGATACCCTAGTTTCTTGAGTTTAGGTTCAATTTTATCTTTATCACCTACAACTAAAATGATCATGTCATCGATATTAAGTAATTTACTGGCTAATTTGTTCAAATCATCCTTAGAAATAGATTCAATGATTTGTGCTTGCTTTTTAGTGAAGTCATCAGCCAATTTGTAACGTTGTATCGTTCTCATGAAACCCGCTTTTTGATAAGGCGTTTCATAATCTAATGCTTGCCCTTGAGCAATTGATTTACGCATGAAGTCGAGCTCTGCATCAGTCATTCCTGACTTTTGATATTTAACTAGCTCTTTTATGAACTCTTGAACTGACTCAGCCGTCACATCAGTTCGAACACTTGCTGACGCAGTAAAGCTACCTGCTTCAACACCTCCAGAGAATCCACTTCTGGCACCATAGGTATAACCTTTATCTTCGCGAAGATTGAGATTTATACGACTATTAAATGCACCACCCAGAGGATAGTTCATTAAAGATGCTTTAAAGTAATCACCAGTAGCATCATATTTTAGAGCCCGATCAGATATCATTACAACAGACTGAGCCGCTTTAGGTTTGTCGATAAGATAAATTGTGCCACCTTTTAATTTTGGTGGTGCAGGTAATTTTGGGTAACTCGTCGCCTTCCCTTTCCAATGAGATAATCCGCCAAGGTGCTCAACTAATGAATCATGCTTCAAATTACTCACGGCAATAATTTGAGCATTCGCTGCTGTATAGAACGTTTTGTAGTACCTTTTTACATCGGCTAACGTCAATTTAGAGACGCTCTCAATCGTACCACCTGAACTCACACCCAACGGGGAGTTTTTTCCATAAAGCAACTGACTTAAACCAACACTCGCAAGATAAGTTGGAACAGTTTGCTGATGCTTAAGACCTTGAAGAATCTGCTGTTTAATACGTTGAAAATCTTCACTTTTAAAGCCTGGCTTAAACAGTTTTTCGTTTAAAAGAGTAAGCGTTTTATCTAAATTCTCAGTCAAACTGGTCACTTGAATAACACTTTGATATCCCGAGCTATCAAACTGAATACTAGAACCGAGTAAATCAAGTTTCTGTGCCAATTCTTCGTTTGAATGAAGCTGAGTAGACTCATTCATCATCGCCGCTGTTATTTCAGCTAATCCAGACTTAGCAACCGGTTCAACGCGATGCCCGCCATTAAGATAAACAACAAGCTCTACTGTTGGTGTTTCATCTGTTACGGTCGACATCACATCAATACCGTTGGCTAATTTTCCACGCCAAATATTAGGTACTTTTATAATCGGCGCAGGCCCTGACGGCGGTATAACACTTCGATCAAAATTAGAAGTTATCTTTTTATCTTTAAATTGAACCGCTTTTATTTCCGGTAACTTTGGCAACACAGGTTTGAAGTTATCAGCATGTGCGATTAGGTTTTCTTTACCTTCAGGTACAACGCTCATTACAACCATTGGCTTATTTTTTATGTACTGATTAAATACACGCATTACATCAGCTTTAGTGACACTAGAGTAACGTTTGAGATCCGCTTCGGTTTGGTCAGGCTCGCCAGTAAATGTTTCGTTATAAGCCAGTGTCGATACTTTACCTGAGACACTTTGTAATCCAAAAATTGTATCCGCTTTAATTTCAGCTTTTACTTTTTCTAGATCCTCATCAGAAACGCCTCGCTTTTCAAACTCAGTAATTGATTGATTCACAATTTTATCAATATTGTTAAGATCACCATTGTCTTTACTTGGATTGGCCACAGCAATGATGGTCATCTGACAGGCGAGTTCAGAACAAGGATGGCTAGCAGATGCCTGAACGGCAACGCCATTTTTTACCAAGTTTTGATAGAGAATAGATGTTTTACCGCCACCGAGTATATTTGCCAATAAGTCCAACGGTGCTTCATCTTGATGACGTGCATAAACAGTAGGGAAACCGATACGTAGCAATGGTAAATGAACTCTGTCTTCCATTGATAGATAATGAGTTTTCTCCAAAGTAACTTTAGTTTTTGGTAATGGCTTTACCTCAGGTCCTCTTGGAATACCGCCAAAATACTTTTCTACCCAAGCTAATGCTTGCTTTTCATTGAAATCACCACCAATAGTCAGCGTTGCATTATTTGGGCCATACCAACGGGCAAAGAAAGCTTTTACATCGTCAACATTGGCTCTATTAAGATCCGCAGGCCAGCCTATTACAGGCCAAGAATAAGGGTGCCCAACAGGATACATTGCTTGATTAAAGCGTTCGCTCATTCGACCATAAGGGCGATTATCTATGCGTTGTGCGCGCTCGTTCTTTACGGTTTCACGCTGAACTTCAAACTTTTTCTCAGTCAATGCTGGTAATAAAAAGCCCATTCTGTCGGACTCAAGCCATAACATTTTTTCTAACTGATTATTCGGCACCGTTTCGTAATAATTAGTACGGTCACTATTCGTTGTACCATTTAATGTACCACCTGCTTCTGTCACAATTTTAAAGTGCTGTTCATCTGCTACGTGCTGCGAACCTTGAAACATCATGTGTTCAAATAAATGAGCAAATCCACTTTTTCCTATCTTCTCTCTGTCAGAGCCAACATGATAAGTAACGTCAACATGCACAAGTGGGTCTGAATCATCTTGATGTAGAATAACGGTCAAGCCGTTATCAAGCCGATACTTTTTAAAAGGAATCCCTATCTTTCCAGGCTGAACAACTTCACTTTCAACGAGTGTTACTCCGTCAGGTAATTGTTTTTGTTTAGGGGTGTGACTGCATGAAGACAAAACAGCAGCTGATACGATTAAAAACATCCATTTTTTCACGATAGCTTCCTTAATTGTTCAAAAAAGATGCTCTATCATAACCAAGACATTGCGACTAATGCCACTAAAACGTACCTCAAGGTTTTACCTATCAAAATTAAAATAGTAGATGGCAGCAACTTACACCTAGCTAAGCCTGCAAAAACACACAAAAAATCACCAATAATCGGCGCCCACGATAATAACAGAGACCAATATCCATATTTATGGAATAGCTTTAATGCCTTTTTATATCCTTTGCTTTTGCTTTCTTCTGGATTGGTGACTTTTCTTCCCATGAAGCCCAACCAATAGCTGGTCAGTGCTCCGAGGGTATTTCCTAGACTTGCCACAATGACTAACCCCACTACTTCATTTGGATTTTGCTTTAACAAACCAGCAAGTAATAACTCAGAACCACCGGGTAATAGAGTTGCGGCAAGAAATGAAGACGTGAACATGATCCAAAGCATAAAGGGAAGCCATCATAAGAACTGTACGAAATTAAACCAACAAAACTTATTACGATAAGTTATAAAAAAATGCCATTAAGGAATATGGCTTCTAGCGTATAAAATTGAGAAAAATCTTTTATTTGTTGGTTGTTTAAATATAAGGTAGTAACAAACCTAACTTGCACGATACAAAAAACTTACTGGAAAGTACATGATTCAATCTGCATTAAAGCGAATTCCATTTTGGCAAAAAGTTCTCGTTGGCTTTTTCTTAGGAAGTATTATAGGTGTCATCTTTGGCGAGCAAGCCACTGCATTAAAACCATTAGGTGATTTGTTCATTTCGGCAATTAAGATGCTCGTTGCACCCTTGGTATTTTGTGCGATCGTCACCAGTATTACTTCGTATGAGTCACATGGTAATTTAAAGCGTCTAGCTCTTAAAACACTCGGCATGTTTATGTTTACCGGTACAGTTGCTTCATTATTGGGTCTCGCAATTGGCTCCCTAATGGACATGGGTGGCACAATGCAGCTAGCATCAAGTGCCGTGCGTGAACGTAATATCCCTGGTTTCTCTCAAGTTTTACTTGATATGATCCCTACCAACCCTTTTGAAGCTTTAGCGGAAGGGAAAGTACTTCAAATTATTGTATTTGCGGCTCTTGTTGGTATTGCAATAAATCAAATTGGTGAAAAAGCTCAACCACTTAAAAGAGTCATCGACTCTGGTGCAGAAGTCATGTTTACTCTTACGAGCATGGTGTTAAAGCTAACACCAATCGGAGTATTCGGTTTAATGGCTTGGGTTGTTGGTAAGTACGGCTTAACAACAATGCTTCCGCTGGGTAAGTTCATTCTGGCAATTTATCTTGCAGCACTAATTCACATCATTTTCGTTTACGGCGGTCTCATTACTTTTGTTGCTAAATTGAATCCAATTCAGTTTTTCCGTAAAGCTTTACCCGCTCAATTAGTCGCATTCACTACAGCTTCAAGTTTTGGCACTTTACCAGCCAGTACAAAAAGCGTTGAATCAATGGGAGTAACAAAAGGTTATCGTTCATTTGTATTGCCTTTAGGCGCTACAATGAATATGGATGGTTGTGGTGGTATCTACCCAGCAATTGCCTCTATCTTCATTGCCCAAATCTATGGGATTGATTTATCAACACAAGATTACATTATGATCGCAATTACAGCGACCGTAGCTTCGATTGGCACGGCTGGTGTTCCAGGAAGCGCAATGGTCATGCTAACTGTAACCTTAGGTGTAATCGGTTTACCACTAGAAGGCATTGCATTCATCGCAGCAATTGACCGTGTAATTGATATGATCAGAACCGCGACCAATGTAACGGGTGATATGATGACAGCTGTAGTAGTTGGCCAATCAGAGGGCGAACTTGATAAAGAACAGTTTTATTCCAATCAGTCAATTGTTGAGCCCACTTCAGCCAATGA
The DNA here is from genome assembly GCF_016900895.1 of Parashewanella hymeniacidonis. Taxonomy (GTDB): domain Bacteria; phylum Pseudomonadota; class Gammaproteobacteria; order Enterobacterales; family Shewanellaceae; genus Parashewanella; species Parashewanella hymeniacidonis. Next base: position 24,034 of record NZ_JAFEUN010000061.1, on the reverse strand, counting down.
TGAACAAGCGAAAAACTGCGCTTAAACCTTAATTTAAATTGACTGAATAAAAAGCTAGCTATAACATATGGTTAGCTTTTTTCATTTATATGTATAAAATTACATAATAACGTTCTCCCCCTACATCTTACTCCTTTATTTCAACACCTTATTTCATTAACAAAGTTTAAGGTGATTCAATAATCATCAACACCTATAATTAGGTTACTAAATATTTACATGCCTCAAAGATTTAGCCACGAGTAAAACAAAAAATTCTGTGCATGATTTAACTTTGACAGAGGTAGAGTATGGAAGGCGTAACAAGTAAAGCAGGTCCACAACATTATAGTGTAGAAGAGCGGATAGTCTTTGACCCTAAGAATAAAACGACCCATAGAGAAATCGTTCTTGTAGGGCAAGAGTTTAGTCAAGATGAAATAGAGGACATGACAAATCGTTTAGGCGGTCACTCCGCAGCATTCTCTTTAAATGTGGGTGCAATGTTTCGACTCATGAATTCCTCAAATGTTGTGACCAAGAGTAATAGAGCTGAAATCAGAGACGCAGTTACTGAGATGGCTAGAGCGCCGAGTAAAGGTTTTGGTATAGTCGATACAGCCGTTTCACTTTTTAACACTATGGCACGTGTGAATAGAGCCTTACAAACAGACCCTTCACGAGTTGGCCCACGATTTGAAATAATTAAAGGTGATCGTGATAGTAACGGTAGACAAGCACATCACGCTGCATTTGTCACCCCAGGTGACGGCAACAATAAAAGAAGTGCAGCGGCTTTAAACACTATGAACTTAACCGACGATGAAGCCAGTGATGCTCATAGTGCTCACCAGCAACACGTTCAACAACAACAAGATGCCCACCCTGGTATGACCGCCTTAAACGCTGACACACTTGCCGGTGATGTTAAGTTTGTTGACGGAGGCTCGCCTTCAGACTTCCATGGAATATTTTTTGCTGAATCTGATTCTGCGACTAATGCTATTAAAAAAAGTGGACAAGAAAGAGATAAAGAAGAAAAAATTAAAGATCAATTAAAGATCGAGACATCAAAACAAAAACACAAACAAGCTGAAACTGAAGAGCGTGAAATAGAAGCAACTCAAAAAGGCGCTTCAGATACCCATAACATGGTTAATAAAATGCAGTCACAAAAAGAATACAGAGAACTGCAGATTAAAGCTAACACTGAAGATGGGCAAGGTGCTGGTGCTGCTTAAAATAAGCAAGAAAAGCAAACAAGGGTCTTGATAATTCAAGGCCTTTTTTATTGCTTGAAGAAAAATAAAAAAGAAAGCAAAGAAATGGCGGAGAAGGAGGGATTCGAACCCTCGATGGGAGTTAAAGCCCATACTCCCTTAGCAGGGGAGCGCCTTCGGCCACTCGGCCACCTCTCCGTTAATTTGGTACGCGTGAGAGGATTCGAACCTCTGACCGCCTGGTTCGTAGCCAGGTACTCTATCCAGCTGAGCTACACGCGCATCTAAACTATATAGGCTATAAATAATGGTACGCGTGAGAGGATTCGAACCTCTGACCGCCTGGTTCGTAGCCAGGTACTCTATCCAGCTGAGCTACACGCGCATTATATTTACAAAAGCAGACTTATCTTCCTGATATAAGATGATGTGGTACGCGTGAGAGGATTCGAACCTCTGACCGCCTGGTTCGTAGCCAGGTACTCTATCCAGCTGAGCTACACGCGCATCGACAACAAGTTCCTATATAAAGCAGAAGAATGGTACGCGTGAGAGGATTCGAACCTCTGACCGCCTGGTTCGTAGCCAGGTACTCTATCCAGCTGAGCTACACGCGCATCTTCAATCTACTTAACAAGAATGGCGGAGAAGGAGGGATTCGAACCCTCGATGGGAGTTAAAGCCCATACTCCCTTAGCAGGGGAGCGCCTTCGGCCACTCGGCCACCTCTCCGTTGTCTTGTTGGCGCACATATTACTGTTTGAAGAAAATAAGTCAAACCCTTTTTCATGATTAAAACACGAGTGAACTGTTTTTAATCGAATTGCACACCAAACAAGCTTAACTTAGCGCTTTTTAGACGTTTAAGTAGTTTTAAAACTACAAAACGTCTAATAAACGACTGCACCTAAAATAGAAAAAGCCAGTTAAATAACTGACTTTTCCTTTGACTAACCAATTCTAATGAGAATTAGAAATTGCCATCTTCGGAAGAATTCTCTTTCTCAGACTGAATGCGTTGATAAATTTCTTCACGATGAACAGATACTTCTTTTGGTGCATTAACACCGATACGTACCTGATTACCTTTAACACCTAAAACTGTAACAGTGACATCATCACCAATCATCAGTGTTTCACCAACACGACGAGTCAAAATCAGCATTCGATCGCTCCTTTAGTTTCCATTTCAGCGTACTTCCGACAACTTCCGATTTCCGCTTATTATAAGGTTAGCTTAGTACAAATTAATAGTATTCAACATCCAAAAAGCCGTTGAATCGTTTTTATCGAATCCGGACATACATAGCCATGCACGAGCGGTCTGATACAACATTTCATCATCAATGATAATTGATAACTTATTTCTAAAGCTGTGGTTAACTTAACATGAATTTTTTAGATTCTAAAGGTATCCAATACCTTAACTCTAATTCCAGCAACTTTCTGTTCAGGTTTATAACTATTAACGCATATTGATGCTCAAAAGTTAAAGCCTGAACGTCAGAAGTATAGCATAGGCTATACGTTAACTATTAATTTTGTCTATTTTTACTAACAAGTCTTCACTCTTGTTTAAAAACAGTATTAATGGGCTTTTAAACAAGAGAAATCCATAACATTCAAATAGTAGACCGACAGAATAATCGATATCTTACAAACTCTGTCGAAACACTATTAAAATTAAGCTAAGCGTTCCTCTAACCAAGGTAATACTTGCTCTAGTGCAATATCTAAATTCTCAGGTTGATTACCACCAGCTTGGGCCATATCAGGTCGACCACCACCTTTTCCCCCCACATGTCCGGCTACCATCCCTACTAACTCGCCCGCTTTAACTTTTGAGGTTAAATCTTTAGTTACACCAGCAATAAGATTAACCTTAGCGTCACCAGCGATTCCTAAAACAAGAATACCAGATCCTATCTTCTGCTTTAGTTCATCTTGAAAGCCTCTCAAAGATTTAGCATCAACACCTTCTAATTTCTTAATCAGCACCTTTACGCCATTCACTTCTATAGCTTCACCAATCAAATCTGCACTTGCCGCAGAAGCCAGCTTACTTTTAAGTTGAGAGACTTCTTTCTCAAGCTGTTTAGCTTTATCAAGCTGCGCCTGAAGTTTTGCTACTAACGAATTTGGTTCGGCTTTTAAGAGTGATGCAGCATGAGTAAGTTCACTCTGTTGTCCATTTATCAGTTCAATTGCAGCTGAACCCGTAACAGCCTCAATACGACGAACACCAGCAGCAATACCCGACTCTTGAGTTACCTTAAATAATCCAATGTCACCTGTACGACCAACATGAGTACCACCACACAATTCAATAGAAAAGTCACCCATAGCGATGACACGAACTTCAGAATCGTATTTTTCACCAAATAAGGCCATTGCCCCTTTCTCTTTTGCCGAATCAATATCCATGACTTCAGCTTTAAGCTCGTGGTTACGTCGAATTTGTTGATTAACTAGATTTTCAACTTCAACAAGCTCGTCATGTTTAACAGCTTCAAAGTGAGAAAAATCGAATCGTAAACGTTCAGGTTCAACTAAAGAACCTTTCTGGGTAACATGAGTACCTAAAACCTGGCGTAAGGCAGCATGCAATAAGTGAGTCACACTATGATTCAGTTGAGTTCTATGGCGACGTTTCTTGTCTACTTGCGCTTCAATATCAGCACCTAAATTCAATGAACCAGAAATCACCTTGCCAATATGACCAAATGCAGAGCCATATTTTTGAGTATCTATCACTTCAAACTCAAAGCTTTCGCCAACCAGTTTACCGGCATCACCAACTTGACCGCCTGATTCAGCATAAAAAGGTGTATTTTCTAATACGACTATCCCCTGCTCGCCTGAAGATAATGTTGAGACCTCTTCACCCTCTTTAAGCAATTTAATAAGCTTACTGCTGCCTTGCAGTTGCACATACCCAGTAAACTCTGTTTCATCTTTGAGCGAGATAGTCTTTGAATAGTCAGCAGAGAATTGGCCTGCAGCTTGTGCACGAGCTTTTTGTTTCGCCATTTCAGCGCTAAAGCCGGCTTCGTCCACTTCAATCTCACGTTCACGGCAAACGTCTGCGGTTAAATCAACAGGGAATCCATAAGTGTCATAAAGCTTAAATAGTGTTTCACCGTCTAATACTTTGCCTTCAAGCTCTTCAAGTGCAGCATCAAGAATCGATAAACCTCGTTCTAAGGTGCGAGCAAACTGTTCTTCTTCAGCCTGCAATGCTTTTTCTACAATGGCTTGCACTTCTTTCAAACCATTAGCAGCATCACCCATCACTTCGATAAGTGTTGGCACTAATTTAAAGAAAAAAGTATCAGTAGCGCCGAGTTTGTTACCATGGCGAACTGCACGACGAATAATACGACGTAACACATAACCACGGCCTTCATTAGAAGGCATAACACCATCAGCAATAAGGAAAGCACAAGAACGAATATGATCGGCTATCACCCGAAGAGACTTCTGTTCTAAATCTTTAGTGCTTGTTAATTCTGCCGCTTTAGCAATAAGTTTTTGGAAAATGTCAATATCATAGTTTGAATGACCACCTTGCAAAATTGCTGCAATACGCTCAATTCCCATACCGGTATCAACAGATGGTTTTGGTAATGGCTCCATAGTTCCGTCAATTTGACGGTTATACTGCATGAATACTAAATTCCAGATCTCGATGAAACGATCGCCATCTTCTTCTGGTGTACCAGGACGCCCACCCCAAATGTGATCGCCATGATCATAAAATATTTCAGTACAAGGACCACACGGGCCAGTATCACCCATTTGCCAAAAGTTATCAGATGCATATTGAGCACCTTTATTATCCCCAATACGGATAATATTCGCTTCAGGTACACCAATTTGATCACGCCAAATATTAAAGGCTTCATCATCAGTTTCATAAACGGTTACGCATAGCTTGTCTTTAGGAAGTTTTAATTCTCCGGTTAAGAAGGTCCATGCAAAACGTATGGCATCTTCTTTAAAATAATCACCAAAACTAAAGTTACCTAACATCTCAAAAAATGTGTGATGCCTTGCTGTGTAACCAACATTATCTAAATCATTATGTTTACCACCTGCACGAACACAACGCTGTGATGTTGTCGCTCGGGTATATGAACGCTTTTCTTGACCTAAAAATAGATCCTTAAACTGGTTCATGCCCGCATTGGTAAAAAGTAGTGTTGGATCGTTATGCGGAACAAGAGAACTGCTATCAACAATTTGATGACCATTTCGGCCAAAAAACTCTAAAAACGCTGTTCTAAGCGCTGCGGTGGTTTGATACATGAATACACCCTGATATTGGAAATAGTTAAAACTATAAGCAACTATACTCTTCATTCATAAACATAATGAATTTCAAGTGTTGAAAACGCATAAATTGGCGAATTATATACGGTCTGTAAAATAAAATATATGCACCGCATTATTTTACTCTCCTAACAGAAACGCATTATTTGGCCATAAACTGACAATGAAACTTAATTTAAAAATAAAGAATTCAGTTAAATTGCTACTAGTATTAATGGATGCATATACCCATTATGATACCTGAAGATGCATGTTTCAGGACTTTCTCATCGCCAATTCTTTGAGGCGCATTAGCGAAGGAATATCGGGATTCTTTCGAGCTAATGTAACAAAGAAGAATTGTGAGACATCGTTCTGCAGCTCTACATCAAACTTAATAAAAAAATCACACTTTATTTCTGCTTTATATACCTAAGTGAACTCAAGTTGCAGATGTGAGTGTTTGAAAGTTGTCAGTAATTCTACTCGTTAAAGTATCTGCAATTTCTGGAAGTTTTACTTCAAAAAAGTAATTTATCTGTTCTCGAAATTCTTTCGCTGATGCGAAATATTCATTATTTCTTACATGCTCATTCATCACTTTCCAAAGCCGCTCAATTGGATTCAAATTGGGACTGTATGGTGGTAAGTAATGAAGCTCAACTTTCAGCTTTTTCGCTTTTTCTTTTACGCTGTCTGCACGGTGATAAGCAGCGCCGTCTAAAATAAGATGAATGCGTCATGCTGTAGCGTGCTGAGCTTTCAGTTTTATTAAAAAATCGACGACAGACTCTTGATTGACACGCTCATATTGAGCTGTCACAGTTTCGGCCAACTTGCCTAGCTGAATGCCACCAATAATGTTCAAGCGAGTACGGCTACCTGTGGTGTTTATCAGTTTATCTTCGCCTTTTCGTATCCAACCATAAGACAGCTTTGTTGCCATGGTTGGATGAACAGCATCCATGAATACAATTGGCTCATTATCAGGCTTTTCGGCCTTTAATATCTTATATTCCTTTTTAAAATCAGCTTGTTTTTGTTCATCGAATTTATGCGGGACGCCTTTAGGCTTTTTGTAACTGAATCCATTACGGTGTAGCTACTTATTTAAAACCGCAACGGTAAATCTCACACCAAATATTTCATCAATATAACTGTCAATTTGATGAGTATGAGCGAAGGTAAATTCAGCTAAATGGGCTATCAAATACTCGGTTTGCTCTGTGGTGAGCCGACTAGCTGAACCACCGTTCTGGGGCTTTAGTTTTTCTTGAGCTTGATAGTCATCAAGATGACGTTCAACTGTAGTTTTATCTATCCGTAACGCTTGAGCAATCAAAGAATATGACCAGCTTTCTGAGCGAAGCAGAACAACTTTTATTCGATCACACTCACGACTATCACTTGACGATTTATGTCGTGATTCCAGTAATTGCTTTTCTTCTTTAGTTAAGGATATTTCAATCATGGCTGTATGATGATCTCATTACAGATAATTTCAACTCTTTGTTTGAAAAAATTACACTTTATTTCTGCTTTATATATAGAAGACCAATACTTAGAAACGCTCTGCGCCTACCGCATTCTAAATATCGTTTTCATGATAAGACTTCTGATTTGTCGCAACTGTATTTGTAAGCCCATTAGCTCGTTCTGTCAATTACCGTAAATTTGAGTAAATAAAGTGAATACGAACATTAACATTTAGAGTTTAAACTCTATCCGATACAACTATCTTTTCACAGGAAACATAATGGTTTTAGTGAGTTACAAGGATCTTAAAGTCAATGTAATTATTGAAGGGTAAAGTCAGATTAAAAAATGTTTAAAAATATAGAATTAACTTAAACACTCCTTGATATTTAGATTTCGCAGTTCGAAGAACATGAATAATGCTCATAGATTACTTACACCGACAATGTCAGGAGGGTACTAAGTGACGACAGATATACTGCCAGCTTCACGTATTTCTTCACAGGAAATACCAAGGCCTATTTCAGAAAATCATGCTGGGCAGGTAACCGTACTTGCCGGAAAGTGCTTTCGTGTTGAATTGAACAAATCATCTAACGAATATAGCCTTGAAACATCTTCAACAAACAAGCTTTTAAGCTTTCTTATTAAATTTTGGCATTCAGTACAGAGGGCTTTCGAATGGGATACAAGGCTCAAATATAGCCCTAAATGCAGAGGGACTTCATTACAAGCCGTCCAAAAAACATATGAAATATCGACCATTACCAAAGCGAGTATTAAAGAAGAATATTTAGTCTCCAAAGCTTGCCCAATCACTGGAAAAAATTTATCAAAAGAACAAGCTATTATTTGTACCTACGAAGCGGCAGGTGATACCCCAGAAAAAACTACAATCCTTGTCAGTCGAGAAGGTATAAATCAGTTACTATTAAAACCTTTTTTTGAAGAAAGTGAGTTTAGAGACAAACTTAATCAGAATAATTCAGATATTACTAGAGAGTTGCTTTTATCAGCAAATTTTTCGGCAGTTACAGCAAAAAGTTATTCGCAATGCTCAAACACCAGTTTGCCGATACTTCCACAATCAACGTTATCAGCCTCAACTAAAGTCAGCTCTCCCCCTGAAGTTATACAAACAAAGGATAAGTCACAAGCACTTGACACTAAAAAGCCTAAAAGTAACGTAACCCAGAATCCCCTCCCCGCTGCAAAAGAACAGGCTACATCTACTGTGGATGTAACACCAGCGGCAGCCCCTTCTGTAAATGCAGCACCAGAGCTTGTACCCAACAGCCCTGACAATAATTCAAAAGCTGAAAAAACGGATAAAGATGATGAAGTGTCGGTTAAAGATGCTTATGAATCATTTGATATGAGTTCTAAAGCTATAAGGGGGTTAGATGCAACTCTACAGGGGGTTGCAACTGTCCAAAATAAGAATCTGTTATCAAACCGTCACTATTATCCATCAAGAAACTTTCGCTGCCCTATTACAAAAATACCTTTATGTACTAGTAGTGCCATCAAACTTTGCCTTATAGATCGTTCACTTCTGATCAGCAGAGAGGGAGCCATACAAGCATTATTTGAATCACACTGTTACCCAGATAAGTTTAAGAGCTATCCATTTACGAAAGAGGAAATTCAGCGAGCAAGCTTCAAACGAGTTTCTTAATTTATTCAGTATTACTTTGACTCAAAGCGTAATTTGCTTGCTCATAATCAAACCCCTGCCCCATTAAAAAACGGATTCGTTTTGCTTTTTCTTTGTAGTCAGCAATAGCTTTATTGGTATATTTTTTCTCAACCTTCTCTTTAGCTAATTCGAACCAATCACAATCAGATCCGTTAATAGCTTCAGCAACGATTTCAGAACTCACCCCCTTTAACATCATTGCTTGCTTGATGCGAATAGGGCCATGGCCTTTATAGATATGAGATCGAAGTAGCATTTGTGCAAAACGCTTATCATCAATATAACCGCTTTGTTCACAGGCATCGAGTACAGCTTCAATTTCTTCTGCTGCGAATTCTTTAGCTTCAAGTTTTTGTTTTATTTGCTGCCTAGAATAATCACGGCCAGCTAATAAGCTGACCGCAATTTGTCTGGCACTTGGTGTGCTTTTCATGATGTAACTCTTAATGAGTAGCTTTGATAAGCTTTCTTAGAATACTTCACCAGTCTCTAAATCAACATTTTCTTCGCCTGCCGCTGAATCTGATTTGCTAGGCTTACTTAATAAAGTAGCACGAAGTTGTTGTTCAATCTCTTGAGAAATAGCTGGATTCTCGACTAAGAATTTACCTGCATTAGCACGACCTTGACCGATTTTGTCACCTTTATAGCTGTACCATGCACCGGCTTTCTCAACCAGTTTATGTTGTACGCCTAAGTCAACAAGTTCACCTGTACTGTTAATGCCTTTGCCATACAAGATTTGGAATTCAGCTTGCTTGAAAGGTGCTGCAATTTTATTTTTTACAACCTTAACGCGAGTTTCATTACCAACTACTTGGTCACCTTCTTTAATTGCACCTGTACGGCGAATATCAAGACGAACAGAAGCGTAGAACTTAAGTGCATTACCACCCGTTGTCGTTTCTGGATTACCAAACATTACACCAATCTTCATACGGATTTGGTTAATGAAGATAAGTAGCGTGTTTGACTGCTTAAGGTTACCCGCAAGCTTACGCATTGCTTGGCTCATCATACGTGCCGCAAGCCCCATATGAGAGTCACCGATTTCGCCTTCAATTTCAGCTTTTGGTGTTAGTGCAGCTACCGAGTCAACAATGATAACGTCAACAGCGCCAGAACGAGTTAATGCATCACAAATTTCCAGCGCTTGCTCACCTGTATCAGGTTGAGAGCACAGTAAGTTATCAATATCCACACCTAAATTCTGAGCATAGCCAGGATCAAGTGCATGCTCCGCATCGATAAATGCGCATGTTTTACCTTGTTTTTGTGCTGCAGCAATAACTTCTAATGTTAGGGTTGTTTTACCTGACGATTCTGGACCGTAAATCTCAACAATACGACCCATTGGAAGACCACCAGCACCAAGAGCGACATCCAACGACAATGAACCAGTAGAAATGGTTTCAACATCCATCGAGCGATCTTCACCCAACTTCATGATTGAGCCTTTACCAAATTGCTTTTCAATTTGACCCAATACTGCGTTTAGTGCCTTTTCTTTGTTAGCATCAGTCGCCATTGTTATTCCCTCTCATTAATACACTTTCATAAACACGAAAGTTTATACAGTTCTATACAGTAGTTGATGGTTAGTATACTGTACAATCATACAGTATCAAGAGTTAAAGCAAAAAATTTTTAGATTCTGTTCTGAAGCTCGAAATAATTACTGATAAGATACGCTTCAATATTGAATATGCAAAAACGGATTAAGTAAGCCAGATGAAAGCTGAGTTAGCCAATTTAGACAGTCACACGCCAATGATGCGCCAGTATTTAACAATGAAAGCGCAACATCCTGATATGTTGTTATTTTATCGAATGGGTGACTTTTATGAATTGTTCTACGATGATGCAAAAAAAGCCTCAGAGCTACTTGGCATTTCTCTTACCGCTCGTGGTAAAAGCGGGGGTAACCCGATCCCGATGGCAGGAATTCCATACCATTCCGTTGAAGGTTATTTAGCTAAGTTAGTACAACTAGGCCAGTCTGCTGCTATTTGTGAGCAAGTTGGTGATCCTGCAACTTCAAAAGGGCCTGTCGAACGGAAAGTGGTTCGTCTTATCACGCCTGGTACATTAACCGATGAAGCCCTGCTACAAGAAAATCAAGATAATCTGTTAGCTGCGGTATACAGCTTTAAAGAACGTTTTGGTTACGCCACATTAGACCTAGCCTCAGGCCGCTTTGTGGTGAGTGAACTTGAAAACCTTGAGTCATTAGAAGCTGAGTTACAGCGCACAAAGCCCGCAGAGTTACTGTACAGTGAAGATTTCAGCGAAATGATGCTTATCGGTTCACAAGCAGGTGCTCGACGTCGCCCTGAATGGGAATTTGATTATGACACTGGCTTGAAAATGTTGTTAGATCAATTTGGTACTCGTGACTTAATTGGCTTTGGTGTAGGCGACGCAAGGCTTTCAATTCAAGCAGCTGGCTGTTTAATGCAGTACGTCAAAGATACACAAAAATCTGCCCTGCCTCATATCAATGCCATTACACGCTTTAATCAAACTGAGAGTATCATCTTAGATGCAGCGACTCGTCGTAACTTGGAATTGACTCAAAATCTATCTGGCGGATTTGAAAATACATTATCGTCAGTATTAGACAGTACAGCAACACCGATGGGCAGTCGTATGCTCAAGCGCTGGATCCACCAACCGCTGACTGATCACAATTACATTCGCTCTCGACAATCTGCTGTCACAGAAATGATTGACTGTAATTTATATGATGAATTACATGAACAATTGAAAATACTGGGTGACATTGAGCGAATCATGGCCCGCCTTGCTCTGCGTACTGCTCGTCCACGTGACTTTGCTCGCTTGCGTCAAGCACTAGAAACCTTACCGACAATTCAGCATTTACTTGAGGATGCAGAGTCTTCACATATCAATAATCTGAAAACGTATTTAGGTGAATTCACAACGGAAACTCAACTATTACAAAAAGCAATTGTTGATAATCCACCTATGTTAATCCGTGACGGCGGTGTTATTCGTGAAGGCTACAATGCTGAGCTAGATGAATGGCGAGCGCTCAGTGAGGGGGCGACCAGTTATCTAGAGCAGCTTGAATTAAGAGAAAAAGAAAGCACCGGAATCGCTACCCTAAAAGTGGGCTACAACCGAGTTCATGGCTATTACATTGAAGTGAGTAAAGGCCAATCTAATAACGTTCCGTTAAGCTACCAACGTCGCCAAACGCTTAAAAATACTGAACGTTATATAACGCCTGAATTAAAAGAGTACGAAGAAAAAGTCTTATCAAGCCAAGGTAAAGCGCTCACACTTGAAAAGCAGCTTTGGGAGCAGCTATTCGACTTAATTTTGCCTAGACTTCATGAACTGCAGCAATTTGCCAAAGCGGCATCTGAACTGGATGTTTTAAGCTGTTTTGCCGAGCGTGCAGAAATGCTCAATTACAATTGTCCTGAATTAGTGAACGATACTGGCATTCACATTGATGCAGGTCGTCATCCTGTTGTTGAGCAAGTGAGTGAAACTCCGTTTATTGCCAATCCTGTAACATTAAACAGCCAACGTAAAATGCTCATTGTGACAGGTCCGAATATGGGGGGTAAATCTACCTACATGCGCCAAACCGCATTGATTACCTTGATGGCTCATATCGGTTGCTTTGTTCCTGTCGAGAATGCACAAATTGGTCCTGTGGATCGTATTTTCACTCGTATTGGTGCATCCGATGATTTAGCTTCTGGTCGCTCAACCTTTATGGTTGAAATGACAGAAACAGCCAATATTTTGCATAATGCTACGGCAAACAGTTTAGTGTTAATGGATGAAATAGGCCGTGGTACTTCAACCTATGATGGTTTGTCTCTTGCTTGGTCAGCAGCTGAATATTTAGCACAAAAACTGGATGCGATGACCTTATTTGCAACCCACTACTTTGAGCTAACTCAACTGCCTGAAACACTGCCTAATGTGGTCAATGTTCACCTTGATGCAGTTGAACATGATGACACCATCGCCTTTATGCATGCAGTACAAGAAGGAGCAGCAAGTAAAAGCTATGGCTTGCAAGTTGCAGCATTAGCCGGTGTTCCCAATGTGGTGATTAAAACGGCAAAGCAAAAATTACATATGCTCGAAAGCCGTGATCATGAGGTTGGAAGACCGCAGCAACAAGACTTAAGTTTGAGTTTTAACGAACCAAATTTAACACCAGAGCTTGAAGAAGTGCAGACGATGCTTGAGCGAATAACACCAGATGATTTAACGCCAAAACAGGCACTTGAGTTAATTTATAGTTTGAAAAAAACACTGTTATCAAGTTAGAAGAAAATATTCTGATAAAAACACACTTTCTTATAAAAAATGATAGAGGAAAGTAAACTTTTGCTTTACCGTAACTTCTAAGAGTCAAATTAAACGATTTTAGAAGGCTAAGATGCAGACAAACAAAGCAAAAGTATTATTATTTTCCTCCGCTATTGCAACGACATTTCTCGTCGCTTGTGGCCAACAACAAGAACAAACAAAACCAGTTGAGACTGTTCGTCCAGTTGAAGCGTTCCAAGTTAAACCTGCATCAGCGTTAACCACTTGGAAATTTCCAGCTACTGTAGCAGCTTACAAATCTACTGATTTAGCCTTTAATTCTGGCGGAAAGCTGATTACGTTTAATATCACGCAAGGGCAGCAAGTAACTAAAGGTCAACTACTCGCCGCTATTGACCCACGTGATTATAAAATCAAGTTAGAATCCGCCAAAGCAAATTACACCCAAGCGTTAAATGCTTATAAGCGTGGTAAACAACTTATTAAGAATTCCACCATTTCTAAAAATGATTTTGAGCAGTTAGAGTCGCAATATAAAGTTGCTAAATCACAATATGAATCGGCAGAAAAATCATTAAAAGATACTAAGCTTTATGCACCTTATGATGGCGCAATTTCAAACACGAGTGTTCAAAACCACGATACCATTGCGGGTGGTCAATCAATCATCTCATTAATTGATTCAAATAAGTACAGTGCAAAGTTTGATATTTCAGCAGACAGACTTAATTACTTGAAAAAGCGTGAACCTAAAGGCGCTAATGTTGTATTTAATACGTTAAATAACGAGAAATCAGCGGCTGACTTCAAAGAAATCTCTTTATTACCGAGTAGCAACCAATCCTATGAAGTTACGCTATCTTTTACGCCACCAGCTGACATTGCCGTTTTACCGGGCATGAGTATTCAAGTCCAAATTGAAAACGATTCAGCTTCAAACTCAAAAGCGATGTTTGTACCAACTAAAGCTGTTATCAGTACAGGTAAAGAAACTTACGTCTGGAAAATCAATCCACAAACCAAGACTGCTAATAAACAAAATATCATTATCAGTAACAGCATTGGTGAATTTGTGACTGTGGCTTCAGGGTTGAAAGCCGGCGATCAAATCATTACCGCAGGTGCGCCATATGTAGTGGAAGGTATGAAGATCTCAATCTGGCAACAAGGTAAGTAATATGAATATTGCAGAGTTTTCAATTCGCAACAAAGTCATATGTGCCATTGCGATAATCGTAACGCTTCTTTCAGGCTGGAATGCGTTTAAAAATATGGTTCGACTCGAAGATCCTGAATTCACAATTCGTCAAGCTCAAGTCATAACTTACTACCCTGGTGCGACACCAGAACAAGTTGCAGAAGAAGTAACGGATCCATTAGAAACGGCCATACAGCAACTTGCAGAAGTTAAAGAAATTACTTCTGTTTCGAGTGATGGTAAGTCTGAGATTAGCGTAGAAATCAAGTATGAAGTATCAAAGACGAAAAATCAGCTGCAATCTGTGTGGACCAAATTACGAAATAAAGTTAGCGATGCAAAGCGAACACTGCCCCCTGGAGCAAGTGACTCCATTGTTGCAGATGACTATGGCGACTTGTTCGGCATGTATTATTTTGTGACAGGCGAAGATTATAGCATCGCTCAACTTCGTACTTACGCTAAGACCTTAAGAGATCAATTACTTCAAGTACCCGGTGTCGCTAGAGTTCAACTTGCTGGTGAGTCTAGCCCTGCTATTTATGTCGCTTTTTCTCGTGAGAAAATGCAAGCATTAGGTGTATCTGTCAGTCAAATTTATCAAAGTTTACAACAGCGCAATATCGTTGTTGATGCTGGAGATACTCAAGTCGGCGACTTAAGGATGTCAATTACACCGTCTGGTGGCATTGACTCCATCGAAGATTTAAATAACACCTTAATCAGTACTTCTGACAAAGGAAACCTAATTCACTTGAGTGATATTGCCAAGGTGACTCGAGGTGAAAAGCAACCTGATACAACAATAATGGCTTTCGATGGAAAACGTGCCATTGCTGTTGGGGTTTCAGCATCAAGTGGTGAGAATGTCGTAAAACTTGGTAAGCGTGTTGAAGCGAAAATTGCTGAGTCAGTTAATACCAGGCCACTTGGAATGGAAATAAACCAGTTCTATCAACAAGGGCAAGAAGTCGAAGCCTCAATTAATAACTTTGTTGAGAACGTTATTGCAGCACTGGCTATTGTTGTCATCACTTTGCTTATTTTTATGGGGATGCGCCCTGCTATTGTGATCGGCGCTATCTTATTGTTGACCATCGCAGCTACACTTTCAGTTATGAATATATCAGGGATTCCGATGCATCGGATCTCATTAGGAGCTCTGATTATTGCGCTGGGTATGATGGTAGATAACGCCATTGTTGTCGCTGAAGGTATGCTGATAGGCATAAATAAAGGTGAAAATAAGCTGACAGTGGCTAAACGCATTGTTAAACAGACCATATGGCCATTATTAGGCGGTACACTCGTGGGTTGCGTTGCCTTTGCACCAATTGGTTTTGCACCGGGTAGCACAGCTGAATTCACAGGAAGTTTGTTCTGGGTAATTTTGATTGCACTAATGTTCAGCTGGGTATTTGCAATAACTCTCACCCCACTGTTTTGTCATGATTTATTCAAGCGCCCTAAAAATGCATTGAATACAGAATCTGAAAGTCCTTTGAGTACCAAATACAAGGCTTTTGTCCGAAATGCCATTCACCATCGATGGAAAGTACTCACGTTAACCATCGCTTTATTCGTCGCCTCTGTTTATGGTTTTAATTTTGTGAAAAGTGGCTTCTTCCCTGCTTCTACAACACCACAAATCGTGGTTGATTTCTGGATGCCTGAGGGTACAGATATCAAGACAACTCAAAACAGAATGAAGAAGTTAGAAAGTTATTTGCAAAAGCTTAACCATGTAAAAGCCGTTGAGACGTCAGTCGGTGCTGGCGGTTTGAGATATTTGCTGGTTTACTCACCTCAATCGTCTAATGGTTCGTATGGCCAAGCTTTAATTATTGTTGATGATTACAACAACATTGATTCAATGCTTGGCAAAATTCAAAAACACATTGACGATGAGTTTCCTGCAGCACAATCCAAAGTTTGGCGATTCCAACTTGGTCCAGGTGGTGGTTCGAAAATACAAGTTGAATTCACTGGCCCTAACCCGTCAGTGTTAAGAAGTCTAGCTGACCAAGCTAAAGCCATTATGCATAAAGATGGCGGTGCGATTTCAATTAAAGATAATTGGCGTCAACAAGTCGCTGCGATAGAACCCATTTTCAATGAAGCAAAAGCAAGACAAGCCGGTGTAACCAGACAAGATATCGCTCAAGCCTTAAAACAAACTTATAGCGGTCGAGACATTGGTGTGTATCGTGACGGTAATACTTTAGTGCCAATAATTGCCATTGCCCCACACGACGAGCAAGTTGATTTAGCTGATATTGGCCAAATTCAAGTACTAAGTAGCAGCGGTGCTGTAGTGAGCCTTGATTCAGTAGTTAGTGGCTTTAAAACCGTCTGGCGTGATAATTTAATGCGCCGTGAAAACCGCAGTTGGATGATTAAAGCTGAAGCCGATCCACTTCCGGGAGAACTTGCTTCAGATTTACGCAATCGACTTGTACCAGAAATGGACAAAATCGAGCTGCCTAATGGTTACAAGATGGAATGGGGTGGTGAGTATAAAGATTCTAAAGATTCACAAGATGACTTAGCGAGTACGTTGCCACTTGGCCTTGGTACTATGGTTATTATCGTGTTCCTGCTATTTGGTACAGTCAAACAACCGGTATTAATTTGGTGCGTAGTTCCACTCGCATTAATTGGTGTCGTTGTGGGTCTATTGTCTACTGGAATTCCAATGGAATTCATGGGAATTTTAGGTTTACTGTCCTTATCTGGGCTATTGATCAAAAATGCCATCGTCTTGGTGGATCAAATTGATTTAGAGATTAAGGAAGGAAAACCAAGGCTTGATGCAATTGTTGATGCCGCAACTAGTCGTGTTCGACCTGTAACAATGGGAGCATTAACGACCGTATTAGGTATTATTCCCTTATTCTTCGATGCCTTCTTCAAATCAATGTCAGTGGTTCTGGGTTTTGGTTTAACTTTTGCGACACTATTAACTCTAATTGTCGTGCCAGTGCTTTACAGTATTTTCTTTAAAGTCAGTAATGATGAGAGTAAGACAGCTGTATAGTTTACTGCCCTGAGTTCAATTAAAAGGGTTGCAACCGCAGCCCTTTATTTGATTAACCAAAATCTGGATAGCGCTCTCAATTTACATTTTGGTTTGCTGCTTTAGATTTTATTTAAACGACAAAAAGCAGTTATTAAATCTTAACGTCAAACTGCTTTTATTCGAAGCTAGGCGGCGAATGTGAAGTGTCCAAGTGACGGATTGAGAACGCTTTCTACACACCTTCGAAATATCTTTGAAATTCAAAAATTGTTATCTCACTATCAATCCACTTTTGAAAAGCAGTAAGCTCATTCTCTCAACCTAACCAATACTGCTCAGCTAACGCTTTACCAAGCACACTTTTAACAAAGTCACTTTCTTTAAATAAATCAATCGATCCTTTCAGAGTTCGAGGTAGCTTTTCAATGTCTTCAACATCATCAGGGTTGCCTTCGATCATCACGGGTAAGTCATATTTGTTGTCTAAACCATCTAGTCCTGCTGCCGCAATTAGTGAGAGCGTGATATATGGATTAACATCAGAGCCTGAACACCGATGCTCAAACCTTAAATTATTTGAATTTGGACTTTGAGCAACTCGAACGGCAACAAACCTATTTTCATTTCCCCAACACACCTCTTCAGGACAACCAGTCATTTTTGTGAGGCGTCGATATGAATTTATGGTCGGTCTAAACGCCAAATGAGACTCTTTCAAGCGCTTTAAAAGCCCGGAAAGAAAGTGCTCCTTTCGAGCTTAATATCTTTTCATTATGCTTAAATAAGTTATTTCCATTGCTATCATAGAGACTTACGTAGATATGTGCTCCATTCGCAGCATCCTGCCCTATCGGCTGATATCGAGCCATAAAGGTTGCAATCAAACCTTTCTCCCTACAAAGCAGTTTTAAATGATAGCGAAATAAAATGGCGCTATCAGCAGCTTTGAGAGGAGTCTCGGGGTCGAGGGCAACTTCATACATTCCTTTTCCAGACTCAGTTTCCATGGAGGCAAGATTTATCCCTAAAACGTTTAAACGCTTTTGTAATTCAGCCATTAACTCAAAATATTCAGGATCTCCGTTGAGTGAACTGTATGTATACCCATGATACTTGAAGATGCATGTTTCAGGACTTTTTCAGCGCCAATTCTTTGAGGCGCATTAGCGAAGGAATATCGGGATTCTTTCGAGCTAATGTAACAAAGAAGAATTGGCGCTGAGAAGTCCACGCAGTGCGAGTTGCACAGCTTGCTACTCTTCGTTGCCAGTGCTAACAATAGCTCACTATTGCCGCACACTGTCGCCTTGATTAACAAGTTGTGCATTCTCGCTGAAATCGAGCATCTTCAGGTATCAGGGTATATGGCTTTGGCCAAATGGCTTTAATTGGCTGTACTTCTTTTCTTCAATTAAATCTCTGTTGTAATGAAAAATACCAAATTCAAACTCGAACCCAATTTTGATTATTAACGTTCTGGCTTTTAATTGTGCTTCAATACTTTCTAATGGCTTCCTTATGTCTAAGCAATACCTGTCACCTTCTCTGTGGTAAATATTAAGGATAACCTCCGCAGAGCCGTCAATCCAAGGTAAAGGTCGTAACGTATTTTTATCAGGTAAAGCAAAAATATTTCCAAAACCAGTGTGAAACCAAATATATGGTGATTCATAAACAATATCGCCAATAGGAAACCCGTCAGAATGAGAAATGGCATATATTGAAGAATTGATTGTTACGCCTGATTTAACACTGGATAGCGAAATAATCTTAGTACGCAGGATTCCGTTTAAGTCAGGTACATGAGCGTGAAGTGTATCTATTCCTTCTTGTTCAAAATCTTTGAGCATTTTAGACAATGCTGAATTGCCGGATTTTTTAACCTTCTCAAAGTGAGACATTTAAACCTCTTTAACGAAATCTGTTAAAAAACGCTGCTAACAAGCATAAAGGATAGTTCAACATCCTAATTTGAACGTTTTTATCTCATAGATCTGCAAGTTTAGAGAAAGTTTTTTTGAATCAATGCTTTTAAAATTACAACAACTGAAAACACATGTAGTTAATTTTAAAAAAAAGCATAAAAATCTTAACATTCGAGGACATTTAACATCATTTTAGTAATTTTTTTTCATTTTTTATTGGCTTCTCTATCAAAATCCAGTCTAATATCTGCCTAGGGTCACAAAACTCTTTTTTAGGGTGCATTAAATGACAAACACATTAGAAGCATTAAAAAAATTTACAACCGTGGTTGCAGATACAGGTGATATCGAAGCAATAAAACGCTACAAGCCTCAAGATGCTACAACAAATCCATCTCTTATCTTGAAAGCATCAGAAATTCCTCAATATTCAAACTTGATTGACGATGCAATCAGCTGGGCTAAAAATCAAAGCGACAATTTAGAACAGCAAATCGATGATGCTGCAGATAAGCTCGCAGTAAATATTGGTGTTGAAATTCTTAAGTATGTTCCTGGCCGTATGTCGACGGAAGTGGACGCTCGACTATCTTTTGATAAACAAGCTTCTATCGAAAAAGCCCATAAGCTCATTAAGCTTTATGAAGAAGCTGGCATTGATAAATCGCGTATATTGATCAAGTTGGCATCAACTTGGGAAGGCATTAGTGCAGCAAAAATACTCGAAAAAGAAGGCATTAATTGTAACCTAACTCTTTTATTTAGTTTTGCCCAAGCAAGAGCGTGCGCTGAAGCAAATGTTTTCCTTATTTCGCCATTTGTGGGCCGTATTCTTGATTGGTATAAAAAGAACCATCAAAGAGAGTACAGCGCAAACGAAGATCCAGGTGTGGTTTCCGTTTCTGAAATCTACCAATACTATAAAGAACACGGTTATAACACGGTAGTAATGGGTGCAAGTTTCAGAAATACAGGTGAAATTTTAGAGTTGGCGGGTTGTGACCGCTTGACAATTGGCCCTTCATTATTAGAAGAATTGGCAAATTCAACCCAAGTTGTAGAACAGAAACTATCCGCTGTAGCAGCAAGCAAAACAGTCGAAAGTGAAATGACAGAAGCTGAATTCCGCTGGCAGTTTAATCAAGACGCAATGGCAGTAGATAAACTCGCTGAAGGTATTCGTAACTTCGCTATTGACCAAGACAAACTCGAAGTCATGCTTAAAGAACGCTTAAGCTAAACATAAAAAAGGAAACCAGATCAGAGGTTTCCTTTTTATTTGGTGACATTTTTTTTGGTTAAAGTACCATAACTACCTTTTCGTATTCTGAATTTCTTTTAGGGACGTATTCATGTCTTTTCTTACATCAACGGCAAGCTGGCAAGCCTTAAAACAGCACAAAGACACTCTCCCACATATGCGTCAGCTTTTTACTGAAGACGCACAACGATTTGAAAACATGTCGCTAAAAAGTTGCGATCTTTTATTGGATTACTCAAAAAATAGACTCGACGATAAAGCGTTATCTTTGCTGTTTAAACTTGCTGAAGAAACACAGTTAAGTAAAAAAATTACAGCGATGTTTTCTGGTGAAGCAATCAATACAACTGAAAACAGATCCGTTTTACACACTGCACTGAGAGCCAAAGCTGACAAACAAGTATTTGTTGACGGCGTCAATGTGATGCCAGAAGTTCAACAAACGCTTACCAAAATGAAGCAGTTTGTTGAATCAGTACACTCTGGAGAATGGAAAGGTTATACCGGTAAGTCAATCACAGATATTGTAAGCATCGGAATTGGCGGTTCTTTTTTAGGGCCTAAGATTGTTTCCCAAGCACTAAGACCATATTGGAATAACAAAGTAAATGGTCACTTTGTCGCAAATGTTGATGGCACATCAATTGTTGAAAAGCTAAAGGTTTGTGACCCAGAAACAACGTTATTCGTTATGTCCTCTAAGTCATTTAGTACTCAAGAAACATTAACGAATACCTTAACCGCTAAAGATTGGTTATTAGATGCTGGTGCAACTCAGCAAGATGTAGCGAAGCACTTTGTCGCTATCACATCTAATGTTGAACAAGCGACTGAGTTTGGTATTGCTGAGAACAACATCTTTCCGATGTGGGACTGGGTTGGTGGCCGTTATTCTCTTTGGTCAGCCATTGGTTTACCGATCGCATTATTAACTGGTTTTACTGCATTTAAAGAGTTACTCGCTGGCGCTGCTGAAATGGACGACCATTTCGCAACAGCTCCACTTAAGCAAAACATGCCAGCCATTATGGGGTTGATCTCTCTTTGGTACAGCAACTTTTATCAGGCTCAAACTCAAGTCGTATTATCTTATGATCATTACCTTAGAGGTATTCCGGCTTATATTCAGCAATTGGACATGGAAAGCAACGGAAAATCTGTTGATCTTGCCGGAAATGAACTGGACTACACTACAGGGCCTGTAATTTGGGGAGGCGAAGGGACCAACGGTCAGCATGCTTATCATCAGCTGATCCATCAAGGGACAGCATTGATTCCTGCAGACTTCATTATGCCTTTGCAAAGCCACAATCCGATTGGTGTTCACCATCAACAGCTTGCTTCTAACTGCTTTGGTCAAACTCAAGCTTTGATGCAAGGCAGAACCTATTCAGAAGCTCTTGCTGAGTTGGATGGCAAAGAGTTATCCGATGCACAAAAAGATATGATAGCTAAACATAAAGTTATGCCAGGGAATCGCCCAAGTAACACCATCTTAATGGATAAGTTGACCCCTAAGACGCTTGGCTCGCTTATCTCACTTTATGAGCACAGAACTTTTGTTCAAGGTGCTGTATGGGACATTAACTCATTTGATCAATGGGGCGTTGAATTAGGCAAAGCATTAGGTGTTGATGTACTGGAGCGTTTGGAAAGCCAAAATAATTGTACTGAACTCGATGCATCGAGTAATGCGCTCATTAACCTGTTCAAAGCTGGTCAGATTTAATCATTTACTTAAAGAGTGAAGCTTTTATGGCTTCACTCTTATTTCCCAACTCATACTCTTGATATACGATGTCTTGTATACGTTCTGATAATCGAACAATAATGCCAACCGCATCAGCTCCGTTTATTTTCCAAACTCATTCATAGCTCTGAGTAGAGCATTAAATTACTGTAATTGGTATGAATCACTTCAATGCAAATTCGGCACTCAATTTTATCTCTAGACATAAAATAAGTTAAACATTCGAAAAAATGTTTAAAAACCAGATAAAAGTATTAATTATTCAGTTTGATTTAAATTAAATTCAACTTTTAAAATTAACATTAACGAAACAAAGTTGTTGCATTATGTTTCTCAATTGTGATATTTAATGATTGTTCGTTAAAAACAACAGGAGGTTGCCATGGAACAACTGGATTATGCGAGTGTCTTGAACAACGTAGTTGAAAAACCGACAAGGACTAGAGGTTCATCCAAAAAGCGAAAGTGGCGTGAAATCGAAACGTTAAAAGATAAACACAGTTTACTTAAAGAACTAAAAGAAATAGACGATAGTTTTCACCTCGATTTTAACGACGTCCTGTCATAATCATTTAAAGAGCGCACCCAGCGCTCTTTTTTATTTCCAATTCAAATTACATCACCTATTATATGCCTTCACGTAAAATGGAGTAAATAATGAAAATTACCAAGCACTCAGCGGTAAGCATCCACTATCGTTTAACTGACGCTCATGGTGAGTTAATTGAGGATTCTTTCTCTACTGAGCCAATGCAATACTTACACGGCACCCAGAACATGATCCCTGGTTTAGAAGCTGAGCTAGAAAATAAATCGGTAGGCGATAAACTTGATGTCGTTGTTAAAGCAAAAGATGGCTATGGTGAGCATAACGACGCATTGACTCAAGAAGTACCTATAAGTGCATTTGGTGATGTTGAAGATATCGTACCTGGCATGCGTTTTATTGCTGAAACTGACAATGGTGAAATGCCAGTCCGTATTACTGAAGTCAATGATGACTCAGTGATTGTTGATGGCAACCATCCTCTAGCAGGTCAAGATCTGAGCTTCCATGTTGAGATCGTTAGCGTTCGCGAAGGTACTAGTGAAGAGATTTCACATGGACATATCCATGCTGACGGTGCTTCTTGCTCCCACTAAGCTTTTTCAAACATAGTGCTGTCAGCATAAGTTATTTACTGATGCTGACAACATTTTGCTTTATTAATCATAATACCATTAATTACAGTAATTAATCTCTCGCTCAGCAAGAGATAAAGGCTTTCAGTACAAGGCCTATGTTTGAACCTAGAAAACTCAGTCAGGTGATAACATTAAATCAGATTGCTTGTTTACTTTCATAACCTTAAAAAGTAATTTAGCGTTCAACCTAGAAAACTCAGTTGGGTACGTTCTCAAGCGCAGAAAAAATTGTCGGTAGCAAGGCAGAACGTGCAGCAAGTAGTTAATCTACTTGCAAATGTTCTAACGTAGATAACGGCAATTTTAGCCAGCTTGTGAGCGTAGAGCGATTCACCCAATGGGTGATAACAGTTAATCAGATTATGTTCTTACTTTCATAAGCTTAAAAAGTTATTTAGCGTTCAACTGAGTTTTTTAGGTTCAACTGAATTTTTAGGTTGTAGTACTATACCCATGATACCTGAAGATGCATGTTTCAGGACTTTCTCAGCGCCAATTCTTTGAGGCGCATTAGCGAAGGAATATCGGGATTCTTTCGAGCTAATGTAACAAAGAAGAATTGTCGCTAAGAAGTCCACGAAGTGCGAGTTGCACAGCGTGTTACTCTGTGTTGCCAGTGCTAACAATAGCTCACTATTGCCGCACACTGTCGCCTTGATTAACAAGCTGTGCATTCTCGCTGAAATCGAGC
>NZ_JAFEUN010000060.1 GCF_016900895.1 Parashewanella hymeniacidonis | reverse complement strand
AGCAGGTTGGGAAACGATTTGGGAAGGTTGGGATACCCTTCAATCTTATGTCGTTGGATATAGGATGGCGAAAGAAATGCTAGCTGACGGAGAAATGCACTAAGATCTGATCAAGAGACAGGTTTAACAGGAAGCCAAGTGGCTTCTAATAAAATCACTTTCACAAAAACTAAAGGTAAGAAGAACCGAACAGTCCCAATCTCGCCAGAATTAGCAAATGAGTTACCAAGAGTACGAGGTAATTTATTCAGACCATGCCGAAAGTCATTTCAAGAAGCTGTCAAACGAGCCAAAATAGAGCTTCCAGAAGGACAAATGACCCACGTTCTCCGCCACACCTTTGCCAGCCACTTCATGATGAATGGCGGCAATATATTAGTGTTGAAAGAGATCTTAGGTCACTCAGACATCAAAGATACAATGCGCTACGCTCATTTTGCTCCTACGCATTTAGAAGATGCCATTAGCAAAAACCCTATCGCAAACTTGTAAGAAACGTGTTCAAATATTATAGCTATTTTATTCGATTAAAAGGACATGATATGCCTGTAAGAGAAATTGAAACGCAGTTTCTAGGTAATAAAATTAACGGGTACAATATTTATTTTGCTACAGGGCGAAAAGGAAATGTTTACACAAACATAAGCCACTGGCTTGTTGAAAAGAAAATAGCCAAGATTTCTCCTGTAGATATTAGCAATACTTTATTAGTCGCAAATAACAATAACCGAGGCTGGATTGCGTTCAGCGAAAAAGTACCAAGTGGAGAGCTAGTTACAATTTTCGAAGTTTTTTAGTTGTCAAAAGTGGCGACAAAGTGGCGGCATTCCTCATTAATATCCATTAGATACCATTGAATACCGTCAATAAAAGTTAATAAAATCAGCTAAGTGATTGTTTCGGTGTGGGCTTAAAAGGATGTAGGCTTTCTGGACGGGGGTTCAAATCCCCCCGCCTCCACCAAATAAAACAAGGGCTTAGCAGAAATGCTAAGCCCTTTTTCTTTATCCATGGCATCAAAAATGGCGGCACAGCTGTCGCCATACTCCCTAAAAATCCGCATAGAAGCATATATATACTCACCAATAATACATGTAGGTAACTGAATTAATTATTAAATATTAACATTCAAATTTACTACGTCCAGAAACATTTCATCCATGGATTATCGAAATGGGTATATATTGCTATTCATCTAGCTAATCCTGGATAAGGAAAAACGTCATATTCTTTATCTTGACCAAAACATTCGAGAGTCTCTAAGGTATTAAAGCGAAAAAATTTGTAAGTTCTAGTCTGCAGTTATCAATTTAGGCCACTCTAAACTGACTTTTGCACCGCCTAAACTATCAGAATGCGACAAAGTTATTCGACCTTGATGCCAATCCATAACTCGCCTGACTATCGCAAGCCCTAAACCGTAGCCCTCTATGGCTTGTTGACCTTGTTGAAAAGGAAGATATTGGGGTTGAAGATTTTTAAACCCTTGACCATCATCCTCGACGGTTAATACATAAAAGTGCTTCTCTTCGACAAAAGACACTGCAATCTTGGTGTGGCAATACTTGGCGGCATTAGAAAGTAAATTATTTATTGCTCTCGCCAATGACCGATTTTCGAAAACAGCTTGCTGACGTAGGTTGCACTCTAAGCTTATCGAAGCTTGTATGTGCTCTTGAAACTTTTCACATGACTCATTTAATAACTCATACATATTTTGCTGGATGATTTTAATTTGTGAATATTGATGCTCTTGTTTAGAAAACTTTAGATATTCGTCCACCAATAACTGCATGTCATCGGTAATTTTACTGAGTTGTTGTTTCGTTCTTTCTAGTGGTACATCCTCCATCATGGCATTAATAAAACTGATTTTACTGAGTGGCGTTCTCATTTCGTGGCAGACGGTTGCCGAAAGTTCTCGCTGTAAATCAATGGTTTGATGTAATTTATTCACCATGGCGTTAAAGCTTGAAATCAATGGCGATAACATGGTTGGATAAGCTATGTTTATCGGTTCTGGATAACCTGTTTTTGAGACTTTTTGTGCTTGTTTATTAAGTTTATGAAGTGTGAAATAAAGTGGTAACAACACCATCAATAATAAAAAAGTGTTGAGGAGATAGAATGCTATTGTGCCGTATTCATTGCGCTCTTCAATGGCCATTAATTCTGATGGAAGGCTGATCTGAAAGAATCCTTGCCGAAGTTTAAGCAGAAGCATTTGTTGTTCGTCATTGCTCAACAGCAAGATGCCTTTTTCAAGAACCTCCTGCTTAACTTCATTGCTCAAATAGAGCTGTTGAGGATCGATATTTTTACCGCTCAGCAAATGACATTGTTCATCGTTACTTTCACAGCTCGAGATAAGTTTTTGAAGTTGCTTATAATTAAGTTCGATTGTCGGAACATTAGAACGTAATAACCATCTTTCAACAAGAAATGCAGAAGTTACCACGGTTGAAACAAGCAAGGCTAACAGCAGCATGAATGATTTAGACACGGTATAACCTTAACTAATGATTTGCATGGGTAAGCAAGTACCCTTTTCCCCACACGGTCTTTAATTGCAAAACCTCTGAACTTAAAGATTCCAACTTTTTTCTTAGTCGTACAATTCGGCCATCAATCGTTCTGGCTAGACCGTCGTATTCACGACCGACACAGTAAGTAAATAATTCGTCACGTGTAATGAGTTGTTCTAAGTGTTGGTAAAAAATAGCAAACAGATGAAACTCGCTTGGTGTTAAGGATAGAGATTGTTCGCCCACTCTCACCTCACCTAAAGAACGATCCAATTTTATATTGGGAATATGTTCATCAATAGTGGTTACCTGTTGTTTAAGGATGTTATTTAATTTAGCTAGCAGCAACTGAGGTGCTATAGGCTTGATTAGATAATCTTCTGCCCCAAACTGTAACCCTTTTATATGGTCTTTATCATCACCTCTGGCTGTAAGCATGACTACAGGTCTTTGATAATATTGCTTAAGTTCGCTTAATACTCGAAAGCCATCTTTACCTGGTAAATTGATATCACATAAGATCAAATCGATCGTATTTAGAGTAATACTTTCAAGACCATAAGCACTATTTAAGTGAAGTATGCGAAAATTATGTTTAGACAGATAACTCCTGATAAGTGTTGCAAGCTCGATGTCATCTTCAATAAGTAAAATATGCTTCATAACAAACTCCATGCCGATTTACGTCTACGGCGCAATTCCTTAGTATCCATTTTTATAATTTTTATCGTTTGCTCAGCGACTTGTTGTGTTGAGTTTCTCAGAAAGAATGTGGTTGTCGACTTAAGATAAAACGGGATTTTTAAATTCGTTTTATTTCCTAAAGTTGCACAGTGCAAAGGTGTGTCAACATTTTGCTGATACAAACAAAATCGATTTCCAGCTTTGGTCTTCCAAGAAAACGAAAGCACAATCTCACAACTGCTAGAGTATGACGGGATAACACACGCTTTTGGAGAAACACTAAAATTAGGTGGCAAAGCTTTAGCCAAAGCAGATCCGCTGAGGGTAAACCAGGATATACAAACCAATAATAGTGAATTTGATACCGACAAATTAACCCGCATACAACTTCCAGTGAAAACCGAAGAAAAATGAATGCAGATTGAAAGTATCAATCAGTAATGTGTCTTCTCTTTCAAGATTTAGATGCTGATATCGATAGAAGCTAACAAAGCTTAACTGCTCACTAAAAGGATAAACATATTCTAGTTTTACGCTGGGCATCCAAGCTGGATGTTGCGTAAACACAGAGTCGTTTGAAGGCATAAAAAGAGGAGAAATTTTGTGGGTATCACTTTCATTTAAATAGAAATAATAGCCACTTTGTTTGGAGCTAAAATAATCAATGCTCGTTGAAAAACTCACTTTTCCAAAATTGAATGAATTACGCCACTGGTAAAGGGCACTGAGTTGGTAGCCATTATGCACTCCAAGCACATCAGTCAACAACTCGAAGGAAAGCTGCTGTTTATCAAAACTAAAGCCAACTTTAGTTCCCGCTAGATAAGTTGCAGATCTTTGAACCTTTATCGAAATATCACTTTGAGGCCCCCTTGATGGAGAGAACGGACTTACGGCAGCTGCGCTTAGTGACGCATTATCAAGATGAAATAAACTCAGCTCATCAAGTTTTCCATAAATATCAATAAAAACATGTTCATTCTCAAAAAGGTTGTAACCAATATCGGTGTTATGAAGGTAAACGTTTTCGCCATAGTAATTGATACTTGGTAACAGCCAGAGAGATAGGTCTTTATTGCCTTTTACTGGATTAGTTATTTTTCCAAATCCCGTTGAAACAGATAGCTCCCAAGTATTGCTTTTTACAAATTGATTCGGATCAGCAGCTACTCCTAACATAGGAGTAAAGCTGAGGGTTAAGAAAATAAAGTGATAACAAAACGTCTTCATTTTGATGAATATGTACCAAATTTGTAATGTGAAATAATATGTAATTCACACTAACAAATCAGATAGTAAATTAACAGTAGATGCTCTACAAACTCATTTGTAATCCAAACAAAAAACCTAACCTATCACTTTGTTTAAAATACCTTTTCAACATTTAACTTCGACTAAGAAAACAGAGTTTTTCAATGTGTTACCTACAAGTAATGAAAACAGTGCAATTATTAACCATGCACGAAGTATGGATTATTAATCAAAGTAATTGGTACAAATTGGTACAGTTTAATCACTTGTTACTCGTTATAAAAGACAATGTTTAAAAATTGTTATAACAATAAAAGAGGAAAACCATGAAGGTTTCTAGATTGACAAGCATGATCTTGTCCAGCTTGTATGCGACAGGCATTGCAGCCAGTGCACACGGACTGGCAAACACACAAGATGATATTAAACTTAGACCGATTCAAATGACGGCCGAGCAAATCAAAGCTTACCAACAAAGTGCGTCATCGCAGGATAATAACATTCTTCGCAATGGCGGTTATAACGTTCAAATTCGCTCCCAAGCCAGCAAAAAATTCACGAAAGAACAAGGTATTACTGGTGAGCATGTTTACATTATCCATTTAAATGATAAACCTGTAGCAAGTAAGTTTGGTAAACAAGCGGTTCAAGGAACTAAGAACACCACCTCATCAAAAATATTTAGTCAAGGCAAAGCACAACACTCAGCGATTACGGCTTACACTTCTGAATTAAAAGCAAAACAAAGTAGCGCTATCACTCAAGTAAGCAGCATCGCTTCTGGTAACTCTGCACGTATGCAGTTTGTTAACGCCGTTAATGGCTTCACCATAAAGATGACGCAAGAGCAAGCCGAGCAAGTAGCTAAAATGGCGAACGTACGTTTAGTTCAACGCTCAAAAGAATACCAATTACAGACTGATGATGGCCCTAAACTCATTCAGGCTGATAAAGTTTGGAACGGACAAACACAAGCTAAAACAAACTTTAAAGGTGAAGGCGTTATTGTTGGTGTCATCGATTCTGGCGTAAATACCGATCACGTCTCATTTGCTGATATCGGTGGTGATGGGTTTGATCATACCAATCCTTGGGGGACTGGGAATTACGTGGGTGAATGTACCGTCGAAGGTAATGAGTCCATGTGTAATGACAAACTCATTGGTGTACGGACTTATGATGTAATTACTGATGGCTACAGTGAATATTTTTGGGGACCGACACCACAAGGTGGTGAAGACTTTAATGGTCACGGCTCTCACACTGCATCGACTGCAGCTGGCAATACTTTGATCAATGTTGACTTTGTCGGCGGCCAAATACAAGAAGCTGGTGATGGTGATGTATTAGTTGAAGGTTTATTTCCAGAAATCAGTGGCGTCGCACCACACGCAAATATTGTTTCGTATCAGGTATGTAACCCATTAGGAGGTTGTCCGGGTGAAGCCTTGGTGGCAGCCATTGAAGACAGCATTACCGACGGTGTAGATGTCATCAACTTTTCGATAGGTGGTGTCGATCATAAGTCTCCATGGGATGATTCAGTACAACTGGCGTTTTTAGCTGCAAATGAAGCAGGAATTTCAATCGCAGCAGCGGCAGGCAATAGCGGTGGTACAGAAGGAACCGAATATTTACAGCAAATCGACAATGTTGCACCGTGGTTGTTGAATGTAGCAGCAACCACGCATGGCCGTACCGTTGAGATAGATACTAAAATCACTAACCCGACACTTGCAGAAGAAGCTGCAGGGTTTAGCCAGCTTTCAGGTGGCGGCATTAATGGTGACAGTGTGACGGGAATTGTAGTCAAAGCTGCTGATTTTGGAGATGCTCGCTGCTTAGCTCCGTTTGCAGCTGGCACTTTTGACAGCTTGGGTTATACCGAATCAGATGGTTCAGATGCGGATATCATCGTAGTGTGTGAGCGTGGTGAGAACGGTCGAGTCGAAAAGTCGCATAATGTTGTGGCGGGAGGAGCAGAAGGACTCATACTCTACAACACTGATTCTTATGGTGATTTTTCTAACATTGGTTACACCGATAAATATGCCGTTCCGGGCATCCATCTGAGTAATGGTGCTTATTATGGTGATTGGACGAATAATTACCAAGGCTTGAATACATGGATTGATGGTGGTGAAACAGGTAAATACCAAATTACGCTATCTAAAACTGATGTGAGTCGTGAAATCGATGAAGATCGTCAAGATGCGCTTGCGGTATTCTCTTCCCGTGGTCCAAGTATCGGTAACCCAGAGCACTTAGTGCCAAGCGTATCGGCACCGGGCGTTGATATCTATGCAGCTTATCGTGATGAGGCGCCATTTGAGCAATATATCGAAGGTGGTGTACCAGTAGTTGCTGATTTCGCTTTTTTAAGCGGTACTTCAATGGCAAGCCCACACGTTGCTGGTTCATTAGCATTACTAACCGAAGCACACCCAGATTGGACACCTGCACAACGCCACTCTGCTCTGCAAATGACCGCAGAGCCTGAAGTTACCATGGCATTATATTCTAATACACCAAAAGATGAACGTTTTGAAGCTGCTGTGTATCGTGCTGGTACAGGCCGAATCAATGTTGCTAATGCGGTAGATGCAGGTTTAGTGCTAGATGAAAGCAGCACCAACTTTAAAATGGCTGACCCAGATAACGGTGGTGAAATGCATCGTTTGAACGTGCCAGAGTTGGTTAACTTTTCATGTGAACCAGAATGTCAGTGGATTCGAACATTTACAGCAACGAAAGATGGTACTTACCAAATTACCAATGAACCTGTTTACAACTTTTCGCCAAACCCTGATGGACAGTTTATACAACATGGTGTTGATGTTTCTGCCTCGCCAGCAAGCTTTAGTTTAAAAGCAGGCGAGACTCAAACCGTACTGTTTAAAGCTTCGGTTACCGATGCACAAAGCATTTTTGGTAACTCAGAAGTAGAACTGCATTCTCACATGTTGATTAATGAAACTTCAGAGCAATCTCCAGAAATGAGAATGCCGATGGTATTTAAGCTGAATGGCGGTGATTTGCCATCAAATCTTGATGTAGTAGCGCACCGTAATCAAAGCAGTGCAACATCTAATGAGTTTATGCTGCCACAGGTTGAAGCCCCATTTACTCGGGTATTCTCAGCGGTGAAAGCCGTTCCTGAAACTGTAACCTTACCAAAAGATGATGACCACTTTGCGCCTTGGAATCGGAGCGGTGAAGGTGAAAAAGCTGAGCTAATTGATGAAGCAACTCACACCTTTAATGTCGCTATTCCAGAAGGTTCAAAGCGTTTCGTAGTAGAGATTTTATCCGAGGCGAGTAGTATTGGTGATAGCGGTTGGAAAGCCGGTAACCCACATATTTACATTGGACGTGATTTTAATAACAACGGCGAAATCGAGCCTTACGATGAAACCATCTGTGTATCAGACAGTAATGGTCGTAAAAATATGTGTAACATTAATCTTCCTGAAGCAGGTAATTACTGGGTTGCTATCCACAACCAGCATGGGTTTTTCCCTGGCGCAGAAGAACATGATGATACCTTCACATATGCGTACGGTGTCGTAGGAGAACAAACATCAGCCGATATGAGCTTCGCAGTTCCATCTACCGATGGCTCGAATCCGGTTAAAGGGGACCTGTCTTGGAATATCGAATCAATGGCTGAAGGTGATCAATATTACTCAGCCGTTGATATAGGCACGTCTCAGACAAACGCTGGAAATTTGGGGATCATTCCTTTAACGCTCAATCGAGGTGCCAGTGATGTAAGCATGAAATGGCAGAGCGATTCACAAAGAGCAGGAGAAGCTTCCAGCTTGACCTTCAAAGCATTACCTAATATCAGTGGTAATGAGCGTGAATACACGATTACCGCACAACTGCCTGATGGATTTATTACCGACCTCTCACAAGTTGAAGTTTCACAATCAGAGTTTGTTGAAACCATGACTCTGGAAGCTGGTGTATTAACGATATCTGGTACTCAAAAGCACACAGGAAATATCG
Organism: Parashewanella hymeniacidonis; assembly: GCF_016900895.1. Lineage (GTDB taxonomy): Bacteria > Pseudomonadota > Gammaproteobacteria > Enterobacterales > Shewanellaceae > Parashewanella > Parashewanella hymeniacidonis. The sequence continues at coordinate 21,343 of NZ_JAFEUN010000060.1, read as the reverse complement.
AAAAAAGCTATAACGTCACCACTAACCTCGAAGATGCAATGTGTCGTACGCCAGATGTCGGCTTAGGCAGTAATGGTGGTTACATTAACTTAGCTAATGGTGGAATTGACCCAGTGGTTGATGCTCACCCAGATTTCAACCGAGCAGGAATAAGCATTCCAGTATCGGCTTTTGGAACGGGCTATTCATCGTATGCACTGTTTAATAACCATAAATATACCGCCACGAATAACCTAGTAATTAGACCTATGGGAACCGTAGCATTAGATCAAAATAGTGTATTCTTTCCATTAACAATGCCAATCCCAGCAGAAGGTTTCTTAACTAACTATCTTGCACCTTTATCTCGTGGTTGGGGAGCAAGTAATGGCAATTTTGTACAAGAGACCATGGGCGCTCCGTTAAGTTACGACTCTGGGGTATCACTTGCAGGTACCAATAATGGTTGGGCCATCATTGAATATGATAATGCTCGCACTATGACCTATGAGGGATATGACTTCAAAACTGGAACTGTTACCTATGGCGATTTCGGCGATCGTTTCGACTTTGAACTTATCCTCAACATGAATACTCGATTTGCAGATAACGAATTCGAAGTCATCATGGCTTATGATGAAGTTAACTTCAACGGTGATGTACGCGGTGCAGTTGGTTTGCAAGGCGTATCTGGTTTGAGCAATTGGTATGGTCGTTATAGTGAAGTAGCGGGTGAACAAGTTGCATTCAATAACCTTGATCAAGTGTTACAAGAGGGATTAGTAGTTTGTTATGACTATGTAGGCCCTGAATCATCACAATTTGAAGTAACAGTGAATGGTTTGGTATCGAGCAATATGTCAGGACAATCATTAACGGCAACAGCCGTTAGCCAAATAAATGGTATGAATGATATTGAAATGTCACAAACACTGACCATTCCATCAAACATCAGTGTCAGTCCTTATCAGGACATGAAGGTAGATGAAGACAGTGATTGGGTTGAGCTGAATGTGGTTTACTCTGATGAAACAAACAGTGTTAATCAAATCAGCGTAACCGGCGAAGGCATTGAGTCAGAAGTTGACGCCCATGAAGCTGGAAGTACCGTTCGCTTCCGCCCAATCGCTGATTTTTCAGGTGAAACAGTCTTGAATGTGACGGTGGCTGATGTAGAAAATCCAATGGATAAAGCTACCTCTTCATTTAACTTAACCGTTATGCCAAGTGAAGATGCACCTGTCATTAATACAGTATCAGCCGTAGCAGCGAACGGCAGCTTAACCTTAAGTGTTGACGCTAATGATGTTGATGGTGATGAACTTGCAATTACTTGGACGCAAACATCCGGCACTGATTTGGGTGAATTGCCGAGCACAGCAAACATTGAACTCACCAATGTTTCGGCTGGAAGTTACGGGTTTGATGTTGAAATTTCTGACGGCAAAATCTCTGTCACTGAGTCGGTAACGATTGAAGTTCAGGCTGCACCAACCCAAGAAACCGTTACTCCAAAGAAAAAATCTGGTGGTAGTTTAGGCGGTATCGCAGTACTAATGCTAATGATGGCTGGGCTACGTCGCAGAATGAAACGTTAGATGATGTTAAATTGTTAATCTATAAAAGGCTGGGATTTTCCAGCCTTTTTATTTTATAACTGCGAATACCAACACAGTTTTTCAAAGAAAACTAGTCTCATCTGATCATCATTGGCGAACTGAGTCAGGTATATACTCATCGAATACAGGCAAGTTATTTTGCTATGCTGAACCTTAAGCAGGACGTTCAACTTCGTTTGACAATTTACACCAAAAGTATTGGTGAACGCTTCAAAACTTCACTGTCGCATTTGATAAATTTGTTCTTATTTCATCAGTGACGTTGAATAAAAAACTCTTTGAAAAAAGTGGCGACAAAGTGGCGACATTCTTCATTTACATACATTAGATACCATTGAATACCGTCAATAAAAGTTAATAAAATCAGCTAAGTATTTGTTTTAGTGTGGACTAGAAAGGATGTAGGCTTTCTGGACGGGGGTTCAAATCCCCCCGCCTCCACCAAATAAAACAAGGGCTTAGCAGAAATGCTAAGCCCTTTTTCTTTGATTTGTCCACCAAGTGTCCACACAGCAAAAAGTTTTTGGAAAAAAGATCACGTAAGTGGATTTTTAGTAATTCAAAGTGTGGCACTCAAAGATTAATTTTTACTTTTTATCTTATGCTAAGAAATTCAGTGAGGCTCAGATGGGAATACGAGTACATCATTACCAAAAGCTTGTTAAAGAAAACCCTGATTATTACCCTAGCTTCTGTTATGAAGAAGATATATGGAGAGAAACTAGAGGATTTAAGATCCAGCAGGAATCACAAGTTAAATTAGAGAGTGATGATTCAAGCAGTCCGTATGAATTTAATATGGGAACAAGCTACCTTAATGGTTTAGCACACTCTATTCATTATAAAAGGCCGCACTCAGAAAGTCTTTGGTGGTTAAATCATTATTACCAAGGAATACTCACGCATTTTAAAGTGCATCTTCAACCAGATATCACACATCCATTTGAATTAGCTTTCGATGGTATAAAAATTAACAGGAATGGGAGACGTTTAAATTCTTACTTGCAGAATAGTGATTGGTTGAAAGCTATAACCATGGCACTTTTCTTTAATGATAAGCAAGGGCTGGAATTATTAAAGCAATTCTCTAAAGATGACATTGCCCTAGATGAAAATGCACAGTATATGTCGCCATTTAAGTATGCTGAGTTTGATTTAATGCAGGCATTATTAAGCTTTGACGGAGCACGAATTGAATATGCTTTGAGAGAGTATATGAGTATTGAACTTCCAACCAACCATCCGGGAGATTCGTTACCTCATATTGAAGCATTAGACATTCCAATAATGAATGTAATGATCGCCGTGTTCTGTCAACGAGGGCAAGAAAAGTACCAAGAAGCGATGGCTGATGCTATAAAACGTTTTACAGCTCACAGTAGAAAAGTCAATGACAGAAACTGGGATTTCCCATTAAATCTAATTGGATTAGCTCAATGTGCAAGACGAGAGCTTGACTACACTTTTCCTGACCATCCATATTTTCCTGAATGGTTTCAAACTGTTGATATAACAAATATCACTCAACCAAGAAAAGTCCATGAACAACCGGATGAATTTACTTGGAAAGCGCCGAGTTTAAGTTAGCGAACTAAAAAACAGCTGCTGTCATATCGTTGGCGGCTATATGTCGTCACCGACAACAGCCTATATAACGCAATAATTTCCTCAAATCGGAGGAGGAAACAAAATGATTGTTAAAAAATTAAGGGAAAATAAAAATTGGTCACAAGAGCAATTAGCCCAATTAGCAGGCCTTAGCTTAAGAACCATCCAACGTGTTGAAGCTGGTAACAGAGCTAGCCTAGAAACACTTAAGTCTCTCTCCTCCGTTTTTGAAGTCGATATTTCAAAACTCACGGAGGAAATTATTGTGTTAGATAAAAATAGTAGAGAATGGCAAGCAGAACCTTGGTATATTCGGGCTGCTTTACTCTGTATAAGAAAGCGTTCACATGCCATTGCATATGAATACATTCTTTTGGTTTTCGGCATCGGTTCTTGGCTAGGATTTCAGAACTTAGAGGTCACTACTCCGATAGCGTTTCTAGGAGCTTATTTGAACTTAAAGCTCACTGCTTATATTGACAATAAAGGGTATTGGTAGGCAAATTAGCACGTTAAGTTAATAAATATCATAGGCTGATATTTTTATATACATCAGCCTAATTCAATCACCGCAAGCATATCTTCGTTATCGTCATCCATTCCAATTTCATTGAAGCCAAAAGTAGAATAGAAGTTTTTAGCAACAGGGTTACTTGGGTTATAACAAATCTCAATCACTCTAATATTTGAATCCTGCTTTATTTCACACAAGGCAAGCTCAAGTGCTTTGCGCCCAATCCCCTTTGCTTGGTGGTTTTTGTCAATCATAAAGCGCCAGATAGAAACTTTGTGAGAAGGCTTTTTAACCCACATAAAGAAACCTACTGGCTCTGAATCGCTATATATCGCTCTTGTTTCGTAACCTTCGTTAAATTGAGACTCAACAATTGACCACATATTACAAGCAACATACTCTTCTTGCTCATCGGTCACGTCAAGTTCACATACAGCTTCGTAGTTTTGTTTAGTGATTGGTTGAAGTGAAGTTTTCAAAAATATCTGTCCCTGTATTCTTATTTTTACTACTAATTCGAATCAGCAAGAAACAACATTTCTACATTTTGGAAAAGAAGCGCATCCCCAAAACTCGTTGCCTGCATTCATACCTTTGTTCGCTTTGCGCCTTACCATTTCAGAACCGCATTTGGAGCATGTTTTCGTCGAAACTTTCTGCTTCATAATTTCTTTAACATGCTTTTTATGTTCTGAATTAGTTTTAAAACTTGGCTGTAAACGACCTGACTCTATTCGCTCAAGGCAAGATGAAATTTCACTTTCAGTAAGCAATTCGCTGGTTTTACTTTTGATGTACTCAATACCACCTCTGGCATATTGCACATTATCGGGCATCTCTGTTTTAAAGTGACTATCTCTAATAAAAATGATTACGGAGAAAACATTGTCGCCTACAATCCCTAAACAAGATTGGAGCGTTTTAACATGCTTATAATTTTGATGAAGTGGATTCTGAAATTTAGATGTGTGTTTAAAGATCTTTTGCGTCCAAACTTTCTGGCTAGCACTACCAAAAATCCAACCTTTCATGTTTTTGGTTTCAACTACAAAAATGCCGTATTTAGACACGATAATATGATCTATCTGAGTTGTGCCATCAGCCGTCGGTAAAGTCACATTTTTGATGAGGTGATAATCGGCTTTATTCAGGAACAGCTTGATCAGTAAATTAACTTGCCATTCACCGAATACACCTTTAAACCAAGCCGATTTGATAACGGTTATAACAATGAAGAACGGGATCAGATACCAAAGCGTACCGTAAACCATATCTAGGTAGACAGATAAATCCATTTAACTACAGCCCCAAAGCACTTTATTCTTTATCTTTTAGTTTCACAGCAGTGCCAAACACCATTATTTCAGCAGAACGTTCCATCACTGAACTTGTGGTGAATCGCATACCAACTACAGCATCAGCTCCTTTTTCTTGTGCTGCGGCAGTAATACGTTCAATAGCAATATTTCTAGACTCAGTAAGCATTTCCGTATAACCACGGATTTCACCACCAACAATGGTTTTCAATCCGGCCATGACATCACGACCAATATGCTTTGACTGAACAATATTACCAGTCACAACACCTAATACTTCTTCGACTTCTTTATTTGGGACAGTTTCTGTTGTTGTTATAATCATTTTTACTTCCTCATATTTCAAATCAGCGACTTATATATTCTTTGCAATCAATTCAGCTTTCAACAACCCACCTTTAGTGAATAATTTTCCTGAGAATTTAGGGTTACGTCTTGCTTTAAAAGCATCTAGGATCATCTTTAATCCATCTGCTTCAAGTAGTGAAATATTTACTTCAGTGTCCATTTCAGCAGATTCAACAAAGTCATCTGAAAAACTTGGCGCAACTATTAATACTTGCGCCACTCTCTTTCCAACATTTTCACATCGAGTTGCATAAGCCTTTACTTGTCTAGATGTTGTGGAATACTTGGCAAAATCACCGTTCTTACAAGTCTTTGCTTCACCAATAATTACGTCATCTTCAGTTAAAGAAACAATAATGTCAGCTTTATCTTTGGATGTGTTGATTGCCTTCCTTAAGTCTTCATCGATATCCAATCCTAATTGCTCAAAGATTGCTTTTGTTACTTCTTCGAACTTAATTCCTATATCAGCTTCGGATATTTCAACATTTTCACTTTTTAGTTGTGCTAAATCCCTTCGAGCGAGTGAACCATAATTTTCAATAAGTCTGTCGGTAGCATCAGCGAAGCAATTTAAAATATTTAATCGAGTATTACCTCTTTTGCTCAATTTCATACTTTCAATAACTGACTTTATTTCATCATTACTCAACATGAATAAAATATCATGAGGCGTTATGCTTAATGCTCTTAACTTTTCAACATCTATTTCTTCTTGCTCTTCAAGCTCAAACTCTGCCTTTAGTACTTTAGATAAAGATGAAAAATGATTTTGAAGTGTGGAAAACAGCTCTTTGAATCCGGTTGCACTTAGCATATTGAACTCTTCATCAGTACATGAGTTTAAAGAGTCAATGATTATTTGAGAGCGCTCATCAAGAGTTGTACCAAGTTTTCCTGCCCCTAAATCTAGATCTTGAATCAACTGTTTTAATCGGTCTTTTCGTTCATTTTGGTTTGCATTCTCACTGTATAAATCAGTTTTTATAATTTGTGACGCAGAAAGTCCCAACTTTAAGATATTTTCTATTTTTTCTTTCCTATCAACACCACGAATTTTTTTTCGGTGGTTCTTAAGGATATTGGAAAGCTCAGCATCACTAAATGTTCTCAGTACTCTCAGTAAGTGTTTGTCAGCAAGTTCCTTGTCTTGTATTCGGTTCAATAAAGAGACTATTTCATCAGCAACGTAAACGGTTTGCCTTTTTCTACTAACAAACAACAAGCCTATTTCTCTTAAAGCATTTAATGCATCCTGAACTCCTGACTTTGGAACCTCGTCAATCAAGTGTTCTATGGATGCTTGATCATCGGCAGTGATATCAAGCTTCTTGGCGAGAACATTTAAAATCCCTCTTTCATCATCAGTGATCTTTGCTTCTCTGTTAATACGGTGATCATTAATGTAAGCCTCACTCAAGCACGAATAATAGATACTTAACCGTTTCCCATCAGAAAACGAATCTTCATGTTCGCCAGCCTCCATTAATGGCTTGAGTTCTTTTGCTCTCTTATTAATAACACTCCATTCTTTTGCATACAGGTTTTCAATCCAGTTTGATCTGACTACACAATTCCCATCACGGCTCAAGATATTAGTTAGAAGTGTTGCCTGAGCTCCTAATAAGGCTAATTGCTCACGAACTGCTGTTTCGAAGTGAGGTAATACTAACTGAAATAGCTGAATAATATCGTTACTGGATGCATTCTTTATCTGACCATCAAGTTTATTGACTTGATTAGCCAACTTTTTATCGTGCTTAATCGCTTCATTACAAATTCGATCTATTGCATTAATAAACTTGGACTTTTCTACTTGATTAACCAGAGAGAGGATATTGGCAAGCTTCATTATTTTTCTTCCTTGTAAAACTTTTCCATTTGGCTAAAATGTATTTCAGCCATAAAATCAGCGCATTAACTATCCTATACCTTTATCACATTCCTTCACAATGATGTTTTTGTATTTAAATGATTTAAATCAGCTAAATCCTTAGAAGCACTTTACTCAGCTTCACCTTCTTGAATTGCTCTTAAAGTGCGCTGATAAGTATCATGAACATCTGAGATCCAAAAACTGATATCTTCATGAACCGTTGTTTGATTCGCAATATTTTTGATCAATGTGATTTCTTCTTTCATCTTTTCTAAATTACGCACTGACTCCCAAGACATTCCTTCATGAACATGAAACATCAAACGGTCAGAATCAGGGAAACCAAAATGTTCTAAAACTGTATCTCTTAGGTTCCCCCATGAACCTTGCAGTTCAGAAACAACTGTTTTGATATACCCTGTAGGCTCTTCTTTAAATCCCATCAGTACAATCTCATTGAAAACTATGGTTTAACATTCTACTCTACTGGCTGTTTTTTAACACACAGTTTGGATGTGTAGTAATGAAAATAAAAATTTCACACCTGTTTATATTGGTATTATCAGTGCTAACTTCAGCAGTCAGTGCCGCTGAAATTGGTCGCTGGAATCAGTTGCAATTTAACAGTAATCCCGCCGTTAACTTCCACCACTTTATATTTGAAATGGCTCGCACTGAGGAGGATATTAAAGCTCAAGGTTGGAAGCATGAATTAACAAAACAAGAGCAGAAAAATCTAACAACTCTCATCGCTTACTATAAAACTAATTTTGTGGGTAAAGGTCGCTCACCAATGCGAAAGTTACCTGCGCTAAAAGACGTATCTAAGTCCTTGACTAAATACAAACAAGGTAGCGCAATCACCCTTAGCAATAAACAACATTTAGCCCTATTCAATCAAGCATTCCCTATTTATAAAAGCAACTTGTGGAAGCAGCATGATAAATACAACAAAACATGGCTGAATGCATTAGTGCCTAAGTTGAACAAGTACGGCTCGAAAATCCAATCTCGCTTGGAAGACAAGTTTGAAATGCCGCTATTTTCAGTTAAACAGCACCCAGTGGATATAGTGTATCGACCGGGTCACAGAAATGGCGCTTTTACACATGAATGGCCTTACACTCTCATAAACAGCTATCGAGATGGTTATAAAGGAAACGCTAGTCTTGAGATGATTTTTCATGAAGTTGCTCACGCAAATGCAGAAAAGAAACTTCATCAATCTATTCGTACTCAATTCGATAAAATTGGGTTGAAGCGTGAACGGGATATCTGGCATCCGATTTTATTTTATATAGTAGGTAAAACTACCGAAGATGTATTAGCTGATTCGGGTATTGAATACTCTCAATACGCCAGCGACGGTATTTTTAATCGTGGCTATTTTAAAAAATTCACTCCTGATGTTATGACGTATTGGAAACCGTATTTAATCAAGAATGAGCGTTCTTTGAATGACACAGTTGTTGAAATGACTAACGGTATAGCTGCAAGGTCGAAAGCTAAAAAGCCTCTCTAATTTCTAATGCAGGATTCGCAAAAAGATGGCTTTTACTTGCAAATGTGCTGGCATTTGCAAGTAACGCTATTTCACAAGCAAAATCTCACTCAATTTGTATGAATTGAGTTTTATATACAAGGCTCAAAATTTCAATTTTCGGTATGCTTGTTCAGTTAAGAAAGGAGAACGAGTATGCCTAAAACTGAAGTCATACTTACCGAAGTTGAAAAGCAAAATTGGCGTGAGTATTGTTTGAATCAAGGTTCAAGTGAAGCCGATACCTTACGGATGCTGATTCATCAATTAGCGCCTGATGCTTCAAGCTTAGATGATTTTAAAGAAATAAAATCCAACAAAATCACCATTCGATTGTCGAATGAAAATCTGCAAAAGCTCAGTTATCGAGCTAAGACCGAAGGCTATACCAGCCAAACTCATTGGGTTACGGCTTCTGTATTATCGAACTTACATCGTGAACCAATTTTAACTACCGATGAAATGGCTTGTCTACGAAACTCAAACCGTCAACTTGCTGCTATGGGTCGCAATCTCAACCAAATTGCCAGAGTATTGAACATTGAGTTCAGAGAAAGCGATAAGATAACTAAATACATGATTGAAAATCTCAGTAAGCAAATTGATAAACACACTGAAAAAGTTTATCGACTACTTGATAAAAACCGTACCCGCTGGAATATTGCTAATGTCACGGCTTCTTAACGATCAAATTTCAGGATTACTTTCTGGTGATGTTAGAAACAAATCTAACCGCATAAAATCGCTTCGTTCATACCATAAAAAGCCACCTGAAGTGATGGTTAAAATCAGTGGTCATTGTAAAAACATGGCGCATATCCAAAGCCATTTTGAATACATCAGTCGCAACGGCCAGCTTGATGTCGAAGATGAACTTGGACAAGTCTATCAAGACACCGACGACTTACATCAAATGGCAAAACAATGGTGCAGCGATACTAGCTCAACCAAATCAAATACTCGCCATACCACCCACATTGTACTTTCCATGCCCAATGGCACTGAACCAAAATCGGTAAAGCAAGCCGCCAGAGCTTTCGCTAAAAACACCTTTGCCGACAATTACCAATATGTCTTTGCTCTGCATACCGATACCGACAGCCCACACGTTCACCTCACCATCAAAAACTTAGGCTTTGATGGCAAACGCTTGCACGTTAAAAAAGGATTGCCTCAAATCTGGCGAGAACATTTTGCTTGTGAACTGGAGAGGTTAGGCATAGCGGCTGAGGCTACGCCTAGTTTGAGAAAGTGGATCCAGATCCGAAATTACTTTTATCGCACTGAACAAGAAAGGTAACTAACTTGGCTAGGAGGTGTATATTCAAAAGTAAAATTGATTTTTTCCCACCCTAAGTAATTTATATCTTGTAGGCAAAACCAATCTTTTTAAGCCATTTTATTGATAGTGCTTTTTCGGGAATAGCCGTACCCAAAATAGTATTTAGTTATTACTTCACAACACAAAGAATAAAACATAAAATTAACAAAAAATTAAAACAAAAGTCACAAAAGGAAGTAATCATGAAAATAAATATTCTATTTGCAACAGTTTTTGCTTTTCTCTCGGTAGGTTGCGCTAGTGTCAAATATCAAAGTCCTCCTCCTCAATCAACAAACAAAGTACAGCATGAAATATATAAATCACCTTTACTAGCTGAAACAAGCCATGTTCTCAAGCATATAAATAGTGATGAAGATATCTTATATTATCAAACTTTTGGAGGCGGTGGTGTCGGGGTCGGTCTTCTTCTAGGGCCAATAGGCGTAGCCGCTAATATTGCTGCTATTAATTCAAATACAGAGGAAGATGTTAAGCTATTGAAAGGCAAAATTAACCTTAGCCCTGTAACTCTATTCAAAAAAGCTTCAGTTAAAAATGATTTTTCTCTATCTTCCAATGCTGTAGATTCCATAAAAGTAACCCCTTACTTATATGTAAGTAAGACAGACAGTGAACAGCTTTTATTTGCTTCAGCAATTCTTGTTGAAACATTACCCGGCAGCAAAAATAACTGGGTTGGGAAGTATATGTATCAAACTCAATTGAAAATACCTAAATCAGACATTGCTGATGGTATTAACGATGAAGAGTTAAAGATGCTGACTGATAACTTTGAACAAGGCATGCAAGAAGTCATCAAACTTTACTCGAGTGATAGAAGAGGCTTATTAAAAACTGAGCAACCAATTACTTTCATCAGTGACTTTGTTAGTCCAAGGTTTAAACTAGAACTTCTAGGGGAAAAAGCTCCTACGACTAATCAGCGTGAAGTAATTAGAACTGTAGGTGGTATATATTCATTGCCTACTGATTTAGTAGAAATAAAACTGAAAAAGTCAAAAAAATAAATTTTTATTAGAATCTGATTCACTGGTAGTACATACAATCTACATACTCACAAGTTGTACTGTACTACCTCTCCAACTCTTCCCCTAGCTCCCTAATCCTCAACCTTTCAGCCAACTCCCCCAAACTCTTAGGCTGGCTATCCCGTTTCAACTCAACAGCAACCACTTGGCTATTCTCTTTCTCAAACTCCAAGACATATTCGTGGATTTTGTCTGCATCCCTTGAAGCTCTTAAAATCTCTTTAGGATCGTCTTGCAGCACCTTAACCCAATGGTCGACGTAGGCGGCGTGTTAACCATAGTCGTGACCGATTTGTAATTCATCGCCTAGCATAAGTGAAGCGATCTCAGATCTAAGTTCTTCTTTTGCGTAGGACTCATCACCGAAGCGGCCAGTTAAGTCACGTTCTAAACGATTACTTGCGCCACTGGTGTGACCGAATTCAGGCAAAATAGTGGCCTAAAATTTGTCTGCGGTATCCAATCATTTAAATTTAGCAATTTTTCTAATTGTAATTGAATTAATAGACTATTGGCAGACAATAAAAACTCAATAACTTATACTCGTCCAGAAATAGTTTTGCTCAAGAAACAAATAAGGACATTATTTTGAAGAAGTTAATAATTCCACTGCTTGGTGTTAGTTTTTTATCTGCATGCGGTGGAAGCAGTAATGACTCAGCAACTCCCGCTAAGCCAACCCCAGAGACAAGCACAGATATATTAAACGACACAAAGTGGCAAGCATGCCTATCTATAGACAATGAGCCGGGGTTACTAGAAGTATTTGAATTTAAAGATGGTCGATATAAGATTTTTGCATACAGCTACGATGATCCAGATTGTAAGCAAATATCGGCAAATCAATTCGATGATCCTCTTGAGGGAGAAGGCGAGTATACACTAGGTGAAAGAGTTACTACTTCTGCAGGCATTGAAGCCTATAATTATCACAACGTCTCCGATTATGATAAACAGCAAGGTTCAAAAGGCTGCTTTGATATTGTAGAAGCTGTTCAAGGCACTCTGTATTGGGGAGATAAGTCTACAGGCGGTCGTGATGGTGATTGTGAAACTGAAGATATGCGTCCAGTGGAACTAGATTACACTACTCCTTACCATCAGGTTTACGATTAATTTCTTCTGTATTCCGTTTTGTTATGCCTAGGAGCTCTCTAGGCATTAACTATGACTAAACTAATATCATCTCTCCAACTCTTCCCCTAGCTCCCTAATCCTCAACCTTTCAGCCAATTCCCCCAAACTCTTAGGCTCACTCTCCCGATGCTGATTCTGCGAAACTACCTTAGAGTTCACATTCTCAAACTCCAAGACATAATCATGGATTTTCTCTGCATCCCTTGAAGCTCGTAAAATCTCTTTGGGATCATCTTGTAGCACTTTAACCCAATGGTCGACGTAAGCAGCATGTTGGCCGAAGTCATGACCTATTTGCAGTTCGTCACCTAACATCAGGGATGCGATTTCAGCTCTGAGTTCTTCTTTTGCGTAGGACTCATCACCGAAGCGGCCAGTTAAGTCACGGTCTAAACGATGACTTGAGCCGCTGGCGTGGCCGCATTCATGTAAAATAGTGGCGTAAAATTTGTCTGCGGTATCAAATTGCTCTCGTTTAGGAAGGTGAATGCTGTCGGTAGATGGGCAGTAATAGACGTTGTCGTACTGGTCGTGATGAACGGGAACGCCAAAGTTATTAATCAGCTTTTCAGCCCTTTGATGCCGTTGCCAATCAGGTTCGGCTTTGACTTCTTGTTCTAGTAGTCCGTCTATTTGCTCAGCGTTGAACACAATGGCGGAAAACACTTTAGGTTTATCCAGTTTTATGGTGACTTTAACTGGCTTACCTTCACTGTCTAAAATAGGCTTGTTGTTACTATCTTTCTTAATCACCTTATCGAACAACTTCCAGTATTGAACCAACGTGCCACGTTCGCCCTTTTTTACCTGAGCATCTAAACCTTGTGCTTGTTTGTAGGTCATCCAACGTGAATCACCTCGTCCCTGCATCGCAAGCCATAAAGCATTAGCTCCTTTATAGCGGGTGCCACTAATTGGATTATGCGGCATTCTTGGTATGCCAGGTTTCCAAGGAACCTGCCAAGGTGCAGCACCAACTTTGAGTTGCTCAATTAATTCATTGGCAATTCGCTGGTAATAAGGAAGCTTGTTATTTTCAGGCATAATTTAGCCCTCATCTGTTTGAGTTGACTCAATGGCTTCCTGCTCTGATATTGCTGTTTCTTCAAATGCGCCTAACTTATCAGCCTCTTCTGCGGTTACTTCTATGTATTCACCTGCGCTGTTAAGCTTTAGGATTTCGTCGTTAATCATGGTGGCTTCTCCTATTCGATATCTTGCTCTACAGATTGACTAAACTGCTCAACCAATGAATTTAATTGTGCTTTAGCTGGTTCAAATTCTTGCTTTTGGTTTTCAGCTTGTTCACCGCCGTCAGTTTTTGCTGAATGCTTAGTTTGAACAGCCGACAATAATTTAGGTTTCACTTGAGGAATGGTTGGCGGGTTAGAATAGTGGCCTCGACTTTGAAAGGCTTGATCCTGATACCAACGTATTTTACGGCACTTAACAGGCGGGCAATGCTCCAACAAAATAAGCGCATTATCGGCACCGAGTCGCATAACTTCTTGCGGTAACATTAATGGGCGATTGTGATCACTGACGTTTTCACTGCGACCACCTTTGCCGCTTAATTGTCGGCTGCGACTGCGTTGTTTGATGGTGTTATTACCAAGACACTCAGAAAGCTCTCTCGCTACCCGTGGATTCTTAGGCGCAAACACTATTTGCAGTGCATGGTTTTCAATTAAGGTTTCAGCTCCATCATGGCCATAAATCTCACGCAGTTGCGAAGGTGACTGAATAATCGTAAGCAAACGCAGCCCGTAACCTGCTACATAACTGATCCCTCGACTCAAAATATCAATCTTGCCGATTGCTGCAAATTCATCCATCAATAGCAATACTTGGTGCTTTAAGGCTGGGTTTTGCTCTGGCAGCTCACGAGTATTCAAATCAATCAGCTGCTGAAAAAACAAATTGATTAACGGCGCTAATCGTTGCAGGTCGTCAGGTGTTACACCAACATAAATTGAGGCTGGTCGTTGACGAAGTTCTCGCAAGTCGAAATCATTATCTGACGTTACCGCATCAATAACGGGGTTATAAAACAGTTCTAAGGCCGATGAAAAACTTTTACGAATCGAGCCACGGGTTCTGTCCGGCGTTTCTAAATATTCACTTAATGCTGAAACGCACTGGTTAGATAAAGGCTGACTTGAAGCAACTCGCAACCCAACTTGTTCAGCTAAATTGTCATCGCCTTTGGTCAGCAAACTTAGCACTTCGCCCATTGTCACAGGTAACGGTGGTGTTTCAATAAGGTACAGCACTAAACCTAACCATAAAGACCGTGAAGACGCTTGCCAAACGGGAGATTCACTGTCGATATTGGGGAATAACATCTGGCCGATTTTCTGAATATCGTTGATGCGAAAACTTGGATCAGATGAAATGTAATGCAGAGGATTCCAGCGGTGGCTTTTATAATCTCTAGGTGCAAGGTTAAGCAGAAAACATGGCTGACCGTGTGCTTGCCGAAAACCTGATGTTATCGCCCAGTTCTCTTGCTTTATGTCCAGCACCACAACTGAATCTTGCCAAGTCAGCAGATTGGGGATGACCACACCAACACCTTTGCCGCTGCGAGTCGGTGCCGACATCAAAACATGCTGTTGCCCTGCAAACTGTAAAAACTCTTTACGTCGATATTTACCAACCACAATGCCTATATTGGCCAGTAGTCCTGCTTGTTTTATATCACTACGATTAGCAAAACGAGCCTCGCCATAAAGTGGCTGTCGCTTAGGTTTAAACTTAACAATGACAGGAATCGCTATTGGTAAAAAGCCAACGATTACCGATAAGGCCAGCCAAAATTGAGTTTGCTTTCCATGCCCGTAAAAGTAAGCGTATCGAAAGACCGTAAATGGTGTTGCGTTATGAAAGTTCAAATGAGCGAAATACAAAAAAATGGCACCGCTGAGCCAAAGGCTAAGAAAAAAGGCAAAAGCAATTAATAGTAAATAGTGCCATTTGTTTAAATATGAACTCACCACAGTTAACCTCTACGTCCTTTTCTGTCATACCAGTGAAAGCTGGTATCCAGTGCCTTTAATACTTTTGTAAAGAAAAAGGCGCTAGACTCCTGCCTTCGCAGGAGTGACGAGCATCGGTCATTTTTCATAATAAACCTCACTGACAAACCGCCTTCCACCCACATTTTTGAGTTGCACGATAATATCTACGCACAAAACCAACAGTTGCTTAATGTCTTCTCTCGATAACGAACTCCCAGCCTGACTCTCTTTTAGCAACAACACCAACTGCTCAATCGCCAGTTGTGGGCTACCTGCGTGCATAGTGGTAATGCTACCGGGATGTCCTGAATTGATATTGCGTAGAAAGTAAAAAGCCTCGTCACCACGAATAAGCTCAGCTACGAACACTCGGTCAGGTTTCATGCGTAAACTTGATTCCAACAACTGTTGTTGATTAACGGGTGCTACGCCTTGATTACCAGCCGAGTAAAATAAGCTGACGCTATTAGGATGGGTTCGATACAGATGAAGTTCGTCGACATTCTCAATGCTGATCAAGCGTTCGCTTGTTGGCACCTGTTGAAGTAGAGAACGAAAGAATGTTGTTTTGCCTGAGCCTGTACTGCCAGAAACAATGATGTTCTTTCTCAGCTTAATCGCCAGAGACAATAAACCATGAATGTCACCTTTATGCTGCAATGCCAGTAGGCGTTCGTTGTCATTCGATTTTGCGCTTTCTGACGGCTGACAAGCAGAAAAATAGCCTTGGCGCTGATAGTCAGCCAACGAATAATTCACCTTGGAGGGTTTGCGAATAGTAAAGCTTACTCGACCTTTTAACGCAACGGGTGAAATGGCAATCTGCACTCGCTCACCTAACGGTAACGTTGCCGACAAAATCGGATGCGCTGCATCTAACTTTTGCCCTGAAAAAGTCGCAATTAATTTTGCTAACCGTTGGCAATAATCAAAATCGAGTGCAGGCAACTGATGATGCAACCAGCCTGAGTTAGATTCCGTAATTACTTCGCAAGGCTGATTGATCACAACTTCAGTGACATCATCCATATTTAAAAATGTCGACAGTAACTTTAAATGCTCATTGAGTGCGACCGCTTGCCCAGCCGCATTATCAATGGCTAAGCTGCAAGTCATAAACACTCCTGAAATCTAAATCACGGGCGACAAAGACATTAATGTGCTCACCTTGATTCTTGAGTAACGTAGGTTTGATCCGAATTGAATCTTGTAAGGCAATTGAGGCTAAATCTTTACTTGAGCCAATGGTGTCACCAAACTGAATTTGATTTTTATTGCCACTGTTGGCTTTACTTGCGGCGTACTGACCAACATCACCAATCATACTAAGCAAAATGGCGCTGCCAAATCGCTGTTTAAAATGACCATCGATATATCCACTATTACCACTGCGCCCCAAAGTATCTGTTCCCGGCGAATCTAAATCGATAATCACGCCATTGGGTGTTTCTATACGGTTCCATAATACAAAGATTCGAGCCACACCTTGCTGTAAGCCACTTTGATATTGGCCGACAATGTGACTGCCCTTTTCAAGTAATAGCACTTTACCGTTTGTGGAATAAATATCTCTGCTCAGCTGGCAACGGGTCATACCGGCAACATCGGAGCTGATGGCCGTTTCTAAAATGCAGTCAAGAAAAGCACCTTTAGTGATGAACAAATTCGGATCAATAATACGACTGGCAACACTTCCTGTAAGTTTTGTTGCTTGTAATTGTTGCTGAAATTTATCGGTTCCTTCACTGGCGGTTGGTGTTGCTAGTGTGGCGTTTTTAGGTAATTGCGAATTACGATTAATGATGAGTATTTTATCTAATTGCTTACGCTGCTCTGGCGTCCAAGTTTGCGGTTGATTGCCTACTTTACTGATAACCGAAAAATGCGGCGAACTTGGTGGCTCGGTTATTTGTCCGGTGTGAATTAAGCTACTTTGTGTTTTATCATCTTCTTCTGCCGTTGATGGAGCACGTTTAGGCAGTTCTGGAGGCGCACCTAAATGGTCGGCAATGGTGTAATGATGTTTCACTTTATTGTCGTTATTATTCGCCGAACTAAAGCCGCCATTAATAGCAATCAATAACACCACGACGACTAACACGATTACGCCAATAACACCTTTTGAAACCTGACGATTTCGGTTAAATGACGAACTTAATTCAGGTACCGCTTCCGTTGCCACCTGTTCAGCTTCGCTATTGGGAGTTGAACCGCCGTCCATTATTTGCCTCCTTTTGGTTTTAACTGACGAGAGTGACATTAGGCATTGTGGTTGTAGCGTATGGCGCAGCGGCTTCTGCCCTAAAAGACTGGTTAAACAAGCACAGCACTTGCTGACCTTGCCGTAACACTAACTGCTTAACTACTCGTCTTATGACTATGGTGTCTGGTTGCTTTGGGTTAATATTGGCATTCACCAAGCTTTCGCTGTCATCACTGTTAACGATATAAACCGCTGGCAGATCTTGCTTACGATTGAATTTGAGATAAGTGAATAGACCGTCATCAAACGCTGCTATCGGCAATAATGATTCATTACCCTTGTACCAATAATTTTGATTGCTTATTTTTGGTTTGGAGCTGACCTTCATTGCCTTTTCTAAAGCTTGATGACTCTGTAACTGCTGCGTTTGATGCGGATAAATAAACTGAATTTGAAACATCATATCATTGGGGTTCGGATGCGCCCCGTTGCGTGACCAATGAGCGTTCAGCTCAAAATTGTAAACATGACTGCCTGTATTTGAGCCAGTCAACACCGTCATATTGGTTACCGCTTTTTGTGCTTTAGGTTTGATGAAAATATGGTTAGCAACAGGCGTTACCGTCCAAGCCTCACTGTCGCCCATCGCAACTTGAGTTATCGCCTCGTTTTTGCCAAATTCGATATCAGTAGAAAAACCATAATGCCCCACCAATTTCACCACCTGCTGCGGGTTGTAATTGATGTGTTTTACCCGACTGTCAAGATGACCGCTATGAGGTGTTTCAAGGGCATATGCATTAAAACAACAAAGCATTACCGTCATACCCATGAAAATGGGTATCCAGTGACTTATCTTTTTGATCTCTCCCAAAGGCACTGGGCACCCGTTTTCACGAGTGCGACGAGATATAGAGCAAGAAAAACACTGCATCTAATCCCCTCCTGTTGCTTGGTCATTTCGATAACTCACAACTTGAAATCCAAGTGGATTAAGCCTTCTATTTTCTAATGACATTGGCGCATTACGATAAACGAAAGTGATAGTGGCAACCCAATGAGTTAGAGGATGAACTTCCCCTATTCGTTTAATTTGTTTGCTGTATCGAACAAGTGCCGTGGTTTGCTGCTCTCCTGCAACCTTATCTTTTGAAATAAAGCTGATGGCATAAATGTGAGTAAGCACTTGAGCCGATTGGCCATAAAGATTCAGCGGTGCCTGAGGGTAAGATTTAGGATCAGTTTCTGCACCATAATCTTGCTGCACGTTATCTGCTGACAATAACGCAACCAGCTTACGGTCGTAACTTCGTGTTTGCCATTGGAATGCTTCTCGATGCTGTACATACTGCCCAAGCCAGTATTTATCCAATGCTTCTTGCGCTTTAACCTTTACTTGGCCTTGACTGGCGAGTGTTGATACCACATCAACTAAACCAGTGTTGTTATCAACTCGAATGACAAACGGCTCAATAGTTTTTAATGGCAACAAGCAAAGTAAGCCAACACCTTGCAGCACCGCTATCAAGGTCAACAAAATACAACAACGCCAAGCACGCTTTTCTGAGCGTTTGATTTGCATGCTGATGTCCGCATCCCATTCTCTCGATTCAGCGAGATATTGGTTAATCAATTGCTTGTCAGACAGCGCCTTATTCATGCTTTGCATCCTTGTTTAAAGGAGCATGATTTACAGGTTTTAAACCTTTGCCATTATCGTGACAATGCGGTGGTTTCGGCACACTACTGCAATGGCTGAGCAGCAATACCAAACAGACTGCGGATAACCATTTCATGATCTTCCCCTCCCAGAATTATTGTTACTACCAAAGCGTTTTTGATACGCCTGATAACTCAACCCCAATGGCTTCAGCGGTGTTTTTAATGCTTGCCCCGTGTAGTTCACATCTCTTCGTAACATACGGTATTGATGGCGTAAACTGGTTGGGCGCAGTGCATGAATACTGCTAGCAATTGCGCCGTTAGCAGCAATGGCAACACCACCACCTAAAGCCGATGCCATAGCAGGAATTTGTTTCATCACTAAAATGCACAAGCCAAGTACGATGCATAACATCGAGCTATCACTTAAGGTCGTCATGGTGTTTGAGTTATGGCTGATGTGGGTTAAGTAATTTGAGGCTACGGTAGTCATCAACTGCCCAGACGCCACGCCCAGAAGTAAAATGAAACCAAAGTTGATGACCATGCCAAGCCAGCTTTCAAAAAATCGTTGTGTGGCTTGAAACAAAAGCAGCACAAAAAAGGCCGGGCCGATTGCCAAAAGCACACTGACCATCACTTTGCTGAGCAAGATAAAAAACGCCACGATTAAAGTCAGGCAACTGCCAACCAACAAAACAGCAACAGCTAAAAAGTACATGCCGAAATTGCCATTCATGACTCCACCTTGTCGCCACGCATTATCAGCCAAAGCAAAAATCTGGCTAAAGAGTTTGTCCAGCAAACTTGCGGCATTCATAGCATGGTCGCCAGAAAGAATTGACGCTAACGTTTGTGGTGTTTCACCAAGAAAGCTAACGACAGTTTGGTTGTAGCGACCAACGGTTAATCCCAACGTGAGAATAAATCCGACTCGTAATATTCTAAAAAAGCCTTCTTGCAAAGGTTGTTCGCTGCGCCCTGTCATCATGGCGTAGCCCCAAATTGCCAGCCAGATGATCATCAAGCTGGTAAAGATAGGAACCAAAAAGTCAATCAACCGAGCAGAGCCTTGCTGAACATAATTGCTTAACGCCTGATCAACCAAATGAAAGATCCCTTGGTAGAGATTACTTTTGGCGGCCATACTTAATCCCCGTACTCGGTGATAGTTCAAGTTTCAGGATGTTTCAGCGCTTGATTTTTCAAGGCGTTAAAGTGAAGAACTAGTGGGCTAATTCAAGCTTTTACAACACAGAAAAATCAGTGCTGAAGCATCCACGAAGTGCGAGTTTAATTGTCATTCATCCAGCGTTGCTTCCTCTTGAAATAGATATTTATTACTGCGAAAAAGCGCCTTGCCTTAAAGACAATTAATTATTGCTGAAATATTGAACTATCACTGAGCACGGGGATTCTCCTCTTTATTCCAATCAATAGGATGCAGCTCGCCAGCAGAACGCTGATTCGCCGCATGCAGTGCATTGATACAATCAGGTTCTTGGTTGTATTTAGCGGGATCATCACTACAGAGCTTTAAAGTCTGATCCAATATTTCATTGTGTTTGAGAAACCAAGACACCGTATGTCCTTGGTCTACTTTCTGCTCAGGTTTTGAGCAAGCCGTCATCACTAAAGCAGCAATTGAAACTAAAACAATACTTGATACTTTCATGCAGATACCTCTATTTATCGTAACTACTCAATAAGTTGTGGTGAGTCACCAAACTGTAAGATTTTGTAACGATCTTGCGATCAATTTGACTGCTTATTCTAAAGCTTCATACTTTCACCAAATTTAATCATTCCACTTGGTTTTGAAGCTAAAGATTCCTGATTTATCTGATTCAGTTTGTCCTGAATGTCGTCCTGTTGTCGAAGCTCTACAGCAAATTATTGTAGAGCTTTCTGAGCGTGTTCAAATTCTAGAGGATGAAATCAAAGAGCTTAAAAATCAGAAAAAGAAACCCAAGTTCAAACCCAGTGGTATGGACGATAATACAGACCCTGACAACGATGGAAACGGCTCTAACAAAGGCAAGTCTGGCAAACGAAAAGGAAAGCGCAGTAAAACCTCTAATCTGCAAATTCATAATGAAAAAGTCATAGAGCCAGAAGGTCGTATTCCATCAAACGCTCAATTCATTG
>NZ_JAFEUN010000006.1 GCF_016900895.1 Parashewanella hymeniacidonis | reverse complement strand
ACGCCGATGTCGAGACACCTTTTCAAGTTTGCGTAAAACCTGCCAAAAACAAAATTTGTCATTTTGGGCGTTTTTAAATGACAGGCTTTCTCTTAAAAATACCATCCCTTTACTGGGGGATTTGGTGTTGCAAGGATCTCGAACTACCACAACTTATTGAGTAGTTACCTGTTATCTAGAGGGTAGCCTTTATTTGCAAGAAATGTACTGATTTGTTCAACATAAGGACCGAGTTGTTTAGTCACTATTTTATCAAACATAGTCTTTAAAAAAGTATGGTTTATTCCAACACTTGATAAATCTTGCACATCACCAAGCTCAACGAGTTCTGATGGTGTAACGCCAAAGGCTAAAGCTGATGCGATAACAGCCCCAACGGAAACTCCCACAACTTCTTCTATGGCCATCAGTTTTTTTTCGCCTAAAGCCATAATAATCCCAGGTAGTGCCAGACCTTTTGCTCCACCTCCACCGATGCACAATCCCATAAAATCGAGTTCAGGGTTACTTTCTCTTTCCTCTCTGACTCTGTCAATATAACCCCTTTTTATAAGCCCTCTGTCATTGAGGGTAGACTTTATTATTTCGGAAGCCTCTTTATGAAAAAAATAGTCAAAAGAAAAAGCGTCAGCCTCGTCTTGCGAGTTTTCAATAAATTTAACCAATTCAACTGCACCATCACTATTAAATGAAACCTCATAATCGAAATTATTTATACATATGGTGTATTGGCCCTCACTTGTTAAGTATGAGCTTAAAGCGGCTAAGCCGGCTTCGATAGAAACTTGTAAAGGTGACATAGTATCTTATCGGTTAATCAGAGCAATGGTATGCGTGTTTTTAAACGCCGAATAAAACTTTTATTAGCAGGGTATGAACATTGTTTCGATTGTCTTTATATATCACTTTAAAATGTTTGGTTGAAGAGATGCCAAACATGTCTGATTAGCTTTTCTAATCTTTGGTCGTTATGTTTAAAGCTTTAATTTTTGCGCACAATAAAATAAAAAGGAAACTTTAAAATAGCATCAGAATCATTGCATTGTAATCTTGATTATTGTTTTCACTTCTGAATTAAGATTTTGGAAATTTGCTGCATGGCAATAAACATTTAAAGGCAACACGGCTGAATTTATATCATGCGAATGGTCTTTTTACAAAGAAATGTTCATTCTTTTACACACTCAAAGTACATAAGAGGTTGTGTCATTGCTAAAGGGAATATTTCACAACAAAAATGTGATCAAAGGTAGGTTTTTAGTGGTTTATCTTTTATAACTAGCACGATGAAAACGATCCCGAACATTACGCAACATTTCCCCTCTGTACAGCCCTTTATTATTGCGGATATGCAATAATTAAAATAACATTAAAGAACATTCTGAAACATTGGTTAACTATAAAAATGTGTACATAAGTGTGTACATATTGTTTTGTTCTTGGAGCGAGGGAGTTATGGCACTAACAGATTCATGGTTGAAGTCAGTAAGTGGCAAGGAGTCAGACAAGCAAATAGAAAAGGCTGACAGGGACGGTTTAAGTGTTCGAGTCACAAGAAAAGGTAAGGTTGTTTTCCAGATGCGCTTTCGACATGCAGGTAAACCTTGTCGGCTTGATCTTGGTTCTTATCCGCAAACTTCTCTAAAAGAAGTGAGAACAGAAGTTTTAGAGTTAAGAGCGCAACTTGAAAAAGGTCATGATCCGAGGGCTATAAGAAATGCTCAGAAAAGAGCAAACCAAGAAGCGATCACAGTTAATGAGCTTTTTGAACAGTGGTATCAAAACTATTGTGTTCAGCATTATAAATATCCTAAGCCGATGAAACGTATTTTTGAGATCCACATATCACCCAAAGTCGGAAAAATACTTAGTGATAAAGTGACGCTTCACGAGTGGCTGTTTCTTTTTGAGCAGTTAGCCAAAGAACACCCTGGTACTGTTCGCCATGCTGTTGTCATTACAAAACAAATGACCAGTTGGGGAAGAAAGCGCCAACTTGTTAAAGTTAATAGCTTAATTGAAATTAAAGCTAAGTCAGATTTAAAACTTCCAGATAATAGAAGAAAGCGAGTGTTGACCGATGATGAAATGAGGATCTGCTTTGAAGCTATTGAACAAATGAAAACTCGACCTATTTCCATTATTACTCTTCATTTACTGTTCCACTTTGGGTGCCGTGGTTCTGAGTTACGTCTTGCAAAGAAAAAAGACTTTGATTTAAAAAACAAAGTTTGGACTATTCCAAAGGAAAATCACAAAGCAGGGCGGTTTACTAATGATGCGTTAAAACGCCCCATTATTGATGAAATTTTACCATTAGTAGAAAAAGCTATGGAGCTTTCCCCAGGTGAATATTTACTGTCTATAAATGGTGAGCGCTTATCAACCAGCGGGCTTGAGCATCACCCGATAGGTATTATTCGTTGGGCTAAAAAGAAAAAAGATATAGATATGGAGCCTTGGACGGTTCACGATATTCGCAGAACAGTGAGAACTCGAATGTCCCGTTTAACCACCAATGATATTGCAGAGATAGCACTAGGCCATGTATTGACAGGTGTGCGTTCTATTTATGATCAGTATGATTATTTGGAAGAGCAAGCCGTAGCTTATCGAGCATGGTTTAAATGTTTGAGCCAGATCCTTACGCCAGATACTCAGTCTAATGTTGTAGATATCAAAAAAGCCGTGTAAATAAAAAAGCCCCTACATCGAGGGGCTTTGTTTTTTGTTCCTTAATGATGCAACTAACTGCTTGAATACGCTGTAGAAGAAAAACCGCAAACACCCAAAAAGAAACCAAAATCGTACCACCCTCCATTATTATAAATGGCATATACAGCTGTGCTGTCACTAAATAGAGAAACAACCCATGCAAATGGGAATATGAACCCATGCCACAACCCATACCAAAAACCGACGGGCTCCATGTTGGCAGCTGTATTAAATGACACGCTATCAGCGCAGCCAGAGATTAATATTACTAACAATATTACAATGATGTTTTTCATGTATCTTCTCTCTACGTTTCCGTGGATTGTTTACGTTGCTTGTAATACTTTTTCAAAAACACAGGCCACGCATAAAACAGTAGCGGCCATACCAGCGCTGTCGCAAAAAAGAATCCGACAAAGCGAAAGTGGCTGGTTTTTCGTTTAAAGATATTCATCTTTAGGCAAATGATGAAATGCAAAGTCGTAAGGGCTACACCGATTGAGAAGTAATTCAGCATACTTTCAAGCGTGGGGTAGTAGAGCCAAAAGCTAATCTGTACTTTATCCATGTTCGTTTATTCTTCCTCAACAGGTGAGTGCATCAACTCCCACATTTCTTCATTAGATAAGTGACGAACTGCGCCATTTTCAACAATCGCTCGTTCACCTTTATCATTTACCAACACAAAACCACTGAACTCATAACCTTGCTCTTTTGCAATCTTCATTGCTTTATCAGTGGTGATTTTAGTTTGTTTCGACATTTCGTTACTCTTATATGTCAAGCTCCGGACTTTATGCGTTAAGCTCCGGACGTTATATGTCAAGCTCCGGATTTATATGTGGAGCTGATCGGCATACTTTGCGCTTCAATATTGCAATCAGGGCAGATTGGGCGAAACGGTAAGCCGTCTACTTTTCTGAGCCAGTATTTAGCTTTGACCGTTTGCCCACAACGCTGACAGTCCTTATGAAACTTGGTCGGCTTTTCTGATTTATGCCGCCTTGGATCTGCCATAATTTAACCCTCAAATATTGACCAGCCAGTTAGCCACCATTCGTCTTTACGAGTAAACCAAAACTCACCAGAAGGGCAGAGGCAACCATCTTCAAATTGAAGCATCCCGTTACCTAAACCTTTTACCCATTCATTACTGGTGAATGATTCGTGAGTCAGCTTTTCGCCTGATTCCATTAGCTTTATTGCTTCGTCTTTAGTCACAGCAACTTTCCGAGTTAAGATTTTAAGTATTCATCTAAGCGATTTTGTAGCGTTTCGCTTAGTTGAGATTCCTGTTCTGGTTCTATAGTCGTAGCCAAGTTGCTCAAGTGAGTTTCAACGTGACTCAACTCTGACTGCACTAATTCAACATCCTCACATGAATAGCTTTCGCCACCAGTTTCAGACTGAATAACAAATTCAGCTATTTCGGTAGTTTTCAACTTAATTGAACGCAGAGTAATAGCCTGTGTTTTATTCCAGCTTTCAACAAAATAATTGAATGACATATCAGGATCACAATCTTCAATATTCCATTCGCTGAATGACTCACCATTAACTGAAAAGTAAATAGTGCTTTCATCTGATATAAAACGATAACTCAGCACGTTTCCAAAATGGTCTTGTGTCTGACCGCTATTCATTTCTTCTTCAAGCTTGTCGTAACAGCTATCACAAACCATAGTTTTAAAATCTTCTGGATGATTACACATATCATCCATTTCAACGATGTTGCCGCAGTTCGGGCAAGGACAAGGCATATCCATTTCTTCTGACATAAAAATTTTCCGTCCGTAATTAACAACAGTCGTTGTCTGCGTAATCATCACAATCAACAAATGGTTCACCGCCCTCAAGAGCTTCTTCGCAAACAGCATCAATGAACCGCCCAAAATGCGAGTCGTTATCACCAGATTCAATTTGACGAGCAAAGTGCTTTAACATTTCTTGTTCGTCAGTGACATTACCTGTGACATTTGTTGTTACGCCCATTTCGAAAGCGTTAGATAAATATTCAGCGGGAATAGTGATAATTAAGTCACTATCGTTAATTGTTGCGTTTACTGAAGCCATTTCTATCTCCTTTGAAGTAGTGGCAATTTTCCGTGAATTAGGCCGCTTGGCCTTTTAGTGATTCGATAAACTGAGTAGCTTGCTTCATAGCTGCTGTATTAGTCGGTTGTTCGTTACTAACACGAACCCCGTTACAGAATGCAACAAAAGAAACAACACACGAATTATCATCATTTACTTTTGAATCAGCTCGAATGCCAACTTGCTTATGAATGAAAATGTCGCCATCTGACAAATATTCATATCTCTGCAAGTCATTCATTGCATTCCATTGTTCTTGTGTGATTTTTGACATAAAAAATTTTCCGTCCGTAATTAAATTTCTGGTTTACTAACTTGTATCATAAGAACTTTATAATCCAGCGAGTCAACGATTTTAATACTCGCTACCGCATCGTCTTTTGATTCATAAATTTCCAGTTGACCAGTTTTTTGATCAACTTGGATGTGTTTCCCTTTTTTATCTGTAACAGCAAAATAAAAAGCCATAAATTTTCCGTTTAAATTTAGTTTGTTAACTTATGCCACCGACACGTATGTCGGTAGCAAATTTTCCTAGTAAATTATTTAGTTTTGGGTTCAACATATTCTTGCTTCACGATTGCGCAGCAATTCCCTTCTCCAAGCTGACGAACGAAAGCATTGTGAACATCGTTTGTTATTGCTGATTGAATAGTTGGCGTCAGCTTTAAAAGAGCTTCGGCAACACTCATGAACTGCTCAAAGTCAACACCGAACTTTTCCATCAATGGAGTATCAAAGTCCTCATTATCGTTGATAATGTTCTCTGTTTGTTCTTCTGTTAATCCAAGTGCTGCACCCGCAAGCTCTTGATAATCCCAATATGCTGCCATTTTTATTCCTTAAATTTTCCGTTTAGTTAAACTGGTTCAACAAAATTTGGTGCTTGATAATTAGCCCAACCGAGCAATTGATAGTTTTTATTGAAATCAATCTTTTCGTAAAAGTCCTCAAATTCACAATGACGTTTATTCTCAACCCAGCCGACCGAACCTATCGGACAACCATCAATATCAATTAAGTAATCGTCACGCTCGATTAGTTCTTCATTAGCATCATATTCAAGAGGCCGATTTTGATAATGAGCAAGGAAGGTAATAGTTTTGAATTCAACTCGCTTTGTATGTGGATTAAGAAACTCACTTTTAACCGCAATCCAAAATAGCTTTTCTTCGCCTTTTTCTACATTTGGAACGGTGTCGGGCTTGTTCCATTTATTTCTTCTTGTGCGCTGTTCAGATTCGGCACGCTCAGACATTTCGAGAACATCAGTCTCTGAGCAATCTTCTATCCCGCTAAACGAATCTTCATCTGTTGCTATCTTTTTAGCGTAGAGAAAGCCGTCATACCAACCGTCCCCATATACACTATCTAAGTCGATTTCCATTTCTTACTCCGTACTGTAAGTAGATTCAAAATTCCGTCTATTGATTATTGTTAGCTTCGAATTGCTCAAGTTCTGCAATTCTCTCTTTTGTTTCTTTAATGCCTTTTGAAATCATCCGTCTTTTTTTCATTAAAACGGGCAGTTGACCTTGCTTCATTTCTAGCTCAGTAATAAGAGGCTTTGGATCTGAGTAATGCGGAAAGTCACAATTAAACGCCTCCCACGCTTCATTGTCGTTAACGTGGCGACTGCCATCAGAGAGCATTTCTGACTTGCAATAAGGGCAATAAAATTTTGGCTTTTGCATCAGCAATTTTCCGTGAATTAGGCCGCTTTGGAGCGTGAAACGCTGGCGGCAAGTGGTTCTAATATGTGAGCGATAACGTCAACCGTCCAGCCATTGCCAAGCATTTTGTAACACTGGCTATTGCTCACACCTTTGTTTTGCGTGTAACCGTCAGGCAACGTTTGCAGACGTTCACATTCAGTAATCGAATAGCGGCGGCAGACATTCGGCTCAATAACTAAGATATCCATATCCGAGTGATTGCCACCACTATGAGCGCCACCGGTTAAACATGACGCTTTAGTTTGATTATTTTTAACCTTTAATTTCTTATCGACTTTTACAAACGGTGAATCCCATTCTTGTTTTGAATTTAACGGGCTACCACGACCTCCGACTCTTAAGCATTTGGATTTAAAGCGAACTTTTAATCTATCTTTGGTTTCAACCAGAGGAACCATTGAGTCCTTATAGACGGTCGTTAAACAGTTAGATTTTTCATCAAAACGCACTTCCATATATTGCTCAATTGGAATGTCTTTGTTGTAATCGTCACGCTTACCAGACGCAGACAGTCTGCGTCCGACAATTCGAGCGCCCAAACCGCAAGAAGGTAAATCACGTTCAAGAATATCAATCAGCTTTACGCCTTTATCTTCAGGAATAATAAAATCCCAGTTCGCCCAATAGTAACGCTGACGACTTTGAGCCGACACCAAAGAAGAGTTGATAAATACTGGCTCACAGCCCAGCATGTCAGAAATAATTTTTAAGTAATCCTTTTTCATTTTCACGTTTTCAAGCATGAACTTAACATCAGGGTTCACTTGCTTAATGTGATTAAGGATTTTGACGTATTCAAAAAATAACGCTGACCGGGGATCATCAAATGCGAGTTGCTTACCTGCATAACTGAATCCCTGGCAAGGCGAGCCACCAATCAACAAATCGATTTCAGACCAATCAATGTCCCAGTTGCGCCAGTTCGTGACATTACCTAGCTGAACATTATCAGGCCAATTAGCTTGAGCGACTGTTATAGCGTGCTTATCTACCTCACTGGCATAGTAGCGCTCAACGTTAACGCCTAACTTTTCAAGTGCTGTTCTGCCGCAGCTCATACCATCAAATAGACTTAATACTTTCATTTTGTTCCTTAGTTAAAGCAACACCGCAGGCTAGTATTACAAGTTGAATAAATCAAAGTTGATGTATACACTATAAATCAAAGTTGATTTATTTCCAATCGTTTTTAAATCATTTTTGATTTATTTTTAACGATTGACTACTATTGCGAGAATCGCACATTGGAAGCTAAGACATTGCCTAAGAAGATCACCGACAACCCTGAGTATGTGGAAGCATTACGGGCGTTTTTAAAAGAGAAACGAAAGGAGCTAGGCGGCTACAAGGCAATGTATCGCTTGCTATATGGCGTTGAGCCTACAGTGAACGAAGAAAAACGCCTGATTAACTTAATCAATAGAGGCGCTTTGTCTGGTGAATTTATCGGGCTATGTGCTGATAAACTGAGTTTGAACGATGTAACGCTAGGCGAGATTTACAAACTAAATCAAAGTTGATTTAAAAAGCCTGACTCGCAATAAATGACATATCTACAGGGTCGGTTGATAACAGTTTCTTAGTTGTTTCAACTGACTTATTTCCCAACATTGCATGAATGTGCGACTCGTCAAAACCTTTTCTGTGTAAGTTAATAGCGTAAGTTCTGCGGCCTGATAGTATGCTTGGTGATTCAATGCCGCCATCTTTCAATAGTTTTTTAATGTGTCTGTTCAGTGCATCACAGCTATAAGTATCACTGCCGACGGTTGTTTTCTTTCGAACTATTGAGAACGGTTTACCTTGAGAAGTGAAAAATAGGGCATCGTCAGGTTCCAAACCTAAGTAATGGTCAGGGTGATCACCTAATCCAACTTTGTTTTTAACTCTCCAGTTCAGGTATGGCGATATGTCTTGTCTCATTCTAGTTGATATATAAGCGGTTCTAGCCATTTCGCCTTTAACTTCATATCGCTTTCTAATGCTGCCGTTCTTGTGAAGTATGTCTTTAATCTGTATTCGATTTATTTCAAGCGTTGTAAGAGCTGACGCAAAGAAGAACACAAGTAAACATTTTTCCCTTTCTGGAAATTTATTTACTTTTTGAATGACTTTGAAGATCCATTTTATCTTTGATGTTTCGATAAATTCAGGAAGTGCCATGTAAGTATATTCCTCAGGTAAAAGAATAAACCGACATAGTAAGAGGTGAATGCTTAATTATTGATGAACGGGCGTTCTAAAATTAAGCATTCCACGGAAAATGCACATCCAGCAAAAGAGCGAGTTGTGCTACACTGAGCCCAACAACACCCCTCAAGCTTGCTTTTATTGCAAAAGCAGCTCAAACCGAGGGGTTGCTCATTTCTGATTGTTAAAGAGCATTCGCCTCCGCAGAGGCGAGAAACGATTAGGCGGCTTGCTTGAGTTGGCGCTTTAGGTTGATCTTGTTGCGCTTGCAGTGAGCAATAACGTGTTGCTTGGCAATAGCGGTCATGGTTTCGGTTGGCGTGGAGTTTTGTGCCGATGCCCACACGATATTACCGTCATCACGCAGTACGCCTTGACGGATGATGCCTCTGGCCTTGCACACATATTCATAAATAGGCGTGTCTGGTACTCCGTCAAACTCGTTGGTTTGTGATACCACGGTTTCAGGAATGAAGCGTAACTGGTTGCCGTGTTCATCGGTGTGGATCACGTTGTCTGTGTGCGCCTTGAGTGATTTGGCGTACTGGTTGCGCTCGGTGGCATATTCGTTGCGCTGCTTTTTAAACACTTCGTTGGACTCCTTTAATTCAGCGTTTTTCTTTTGCAGCTCTTTATTGACTTTCATCAGGCGCTTAGGATTGATGGATTGCAATTCTTTGAGTTGCGCACGTAAGCCAATGATGATGTTGTCGTCTTTCTTTTTCACTTCAACTGCTTTTTCAATCACCTGGTTTTGTTTTTCCATCAAATCACGGTCTTTTTCTGCGGTCTTTTGCGCATTTTCTAACGATTCAGTTAACTGGCTGATAATGGCGTTTTTGCTGTCCAGTTCGTCCATTAGCTGATTGAACTCTAACACTTCTTGGTTGTATGTTTCAGGCAGTGCTTGCGCAAGGCTTGATAGTTGGTGAATGATGCTGTCCATTGCGATAGGTTGCTGCTGTGTCATGGTGTTACCTTTTATTACTTATTTATTGGATTAAAAATTTACGCTACGTTGTCCCACGTTGGGCGGTAGCCTTTGGGTTGCATGAGTTTCATTAAGGTATTGCCGTCTTGCTTGAGTTGGTCACGGCTGATATACCCTTGCTGTGATCCTTTCCAGTTTTTATCAAAAATGACAATCGCACTGGCAAAGCCTGAGCTTGATGCGTCTTTACCTTTGAACCATTTCGGCAAGTCGAACCCAACACGACCTTTAATGAAACAAACGTGATCTGCTTCTTCAGGCCACCACGTTTCTGAAGTAGCGGCTTTGATTAAAAACACGAGCTTTGCACCTTGCTCACGTTCCGCTATGGCTTTATTGATGATGTTGCGCATACCGGTAATGGCTTGACCATCTTCGTATGACGAACGAGAGTAGGGTGGGTTGGCGTAGGCTTTGCCGCCTTGTAAGTCTTGCGCCCAATCTTGAATAAGGGCATTTTGCTCACAGGTATAGAAGCGTTCACACTTGGCGTTGTCACCATCGGTAAATAAATCTAAAACAAATGGACCGAAGTTAGCGAAGATCCCCCAAAAGATATCGTCAGGGGTACGCCATTGATCGCCCACTTCTTTTAACTGGTGCAAGTCTTTGGCTTTGGTGTCGTTTAATTGCTTGGTGTAGTTGTTCATGTTATCCCTCTAACTCGTAGTCCCAATATGGTTTATCTTTCGCTAGCATTTTTTTGAAGCTGTCCAATGAGCTGACTTTTACTTCACTATGCTTTGTGACTTTGCCGTCAGGGTGTTTAAATTCTCGCTTAAATAGCACTCTGGTTTTCATCTTTCTTGGCATTTCTACAATGGCAAGAATTTCAAAAGTGACTTCACCCTCAGCATCAGCCCAATAAGTAACACTGTAGCCATATCCGCTTCCGTCACACTCTTCCTCTTTTCGAGCACCTAAGCACCAGTAATCCTCAATACCTTCGCTACCTCGAAAACCTGACAAAAAGTTATCTTTGGTGAATGGATATGGGCGTGTGATTTTTTGTCCTATTTCCATAATTAACACTTACCTGTTATGTGTTTTCTGAAGGCTGAGTAATCCGGCCATTCGATTTCTTTAAGTTGCTCATGCTTTTGCGCCACTTCTTCAAGTCGGGTTTTGGCTCTGGAAAGCGCTGAGCGTTTAATGCCATTTAGATCACAAGCAAGATTTTCTTCCAGCCCTTTGACGTAGTGATCTTCCAGTGCGCCTATGACGCTATCAGAGTCGATGCGAGTGAGCTGAATTAACAGCTCAATGCGCAGTTGTGGCTCTTGACCTTGGGCTAGATAGTTCATGCTGCTTCACCACTTTGCTCTTTTAAAAAGGTTTCAACTTTGCGAATGTCGTATCGGTTGCGCATTAAGCCTTGTTGCTCTGGTTCTATCATCTTGCCTTCGTTGCGCCATTCTCGAAGGGTTTTAACGTGAACACCGAAATACTCGGCAAGTTGAGTTTTGCTGTACCAGATTTGTGTTATTTCCATGTGAGTTCCTTATGGCTCCGCTTGGGAGCCAACCCATGAATTAGTAGTTAATGACCATTTTGCCAAGTTGATTACGGGCGGCTGCGGTGATGATCGCCTTGCCTAGTTGTTCTTCAACGCCTAATGCCTTTAGGTTGTTGAGGATTTCATTGTTGACCGCTTTACGGTGTTCAATGTTTTGCTGTCTTGCCAGTTCTTCTTGGCGTTTAGCTTCTTCTTCCGCTTTGGCTTGTGCTTCCTGTCTCGCTTTTTCTTGCTCAGCCAGTTCAGCTTGGCGTTTGATTTCGGCTTCTTTTCGCTGTTGCTCAGCAATTAGAGCTTGCTTCTCTTCTTCTGCTTTACGCTCGATTGCGGCTTTCTCTTCTTGGGCTTTACGCTCAGCGGCTTCAAGTTCTGCCTTTGCTTTGGCTTCAGCCTCGGCTTTGGCTTTCTCTTGAGCTTCAAGGGCGATTTGGTTTTCTCGAATTACTCGCTTGCGATCTTCTTCTTCGGCTGCTCTTCTCTGGTTGTCTATTTCTACAATGGCACCAGTGGCAAGTAAGCTAAGCTTTTCTAAGACTTCAGCTTTAAGTTTTTGAGCATCTTCTTGACGTTCTCCAAAGCTTTCATCAACGACTTCTTCTTCAATAGCTTCAATTACGCTTTTGATTAGAGTCACTTTTTCATGTAGAGGAGTCGTTGCTAGCGCTTCAACGGCTGCGCTGTATTCTTCATTGAAGTAGTCAACTCGTGCTTGCAGCTCTTCGGCAATACGTTTTTGCTCTTCTTCCCACTGGGTGAGTGGCTTGCGAACTTGGTCACGCAACTCATTACAGCTATTGACGAACTCACGAAGATTCGTTTCTACGATTTTTGGTTGAGCTTTCAGTTGTTTTAGGTATTCACGACCTGGTGCTTCAACGGCTTTTTTGCTGCTTGCGACTTTTGCAGCTAATGAAGCGATACGCTTACGGCCTTTTAGTGTGGTTAGATCTGGCACTTCGTTAGCGGCTTCGGCTTTGATGTAGTCGAAATATGGTTGTAGACCTTGCTCGGCTAGATACACCATTTCGCCTTGCTTTGGGGTGAGCTCTTCAATGGCTACGGGCAGTTGTGCTGTCATGGTTAACGTCCTCTATTCAAAATATGTTGTTTTGCTAGATTGCGGCTTGAGAAGGTTATCTCTTTGTTGCCGTCAATCGCTTTGCATTCGTGAATGCTTCGTTGTCCTTGATAGTCAAATGACATTTTGATGTTGTGAGCTGAAGCAAGGCACTTCAGCTCGTACTGGCTTGGGTTCACTCAATGACCTCGCCAGTCTCTTGATCCACTTTTTGGATCTTCTTTTTCATGCTTAGGTATGACTTACCCAATATTTCTTTTTGCTCAAGCGTGATCATTGGTGGGGCTGCTTGAAAAGCATTTGCTATCGCTTGAGCAACTTCGTCAAGTTCATTCATTGAAGAACAATCAAGCAATGACGCAGCAAGTTGGTCATATTTGTCTGTTGAAACTTCTTGAACCTGACCTTCGATTGGTTTTGCCTTTTTAAGCACGTTGTTTAGCTTTGAGTTTTGTGGCTGCTCAGTTTGCGGAGTAATGTCTTTAGCCGCTACGCCTTGAAGTTCGTCAGGGGTGTAAACACCCATTAGAACGTCTGGGGTGTAAAGCCTTACCCAACGCTTAACAGCTAAGTAAGCTAATTGCTGCTTAGGATCACTCGCCCAAAGAGTCGAATTACGAACTTGAGCTTGAGTCAGTAACAATTCCAAGTATGTAGGATCTTCATCCCCGTCAATCGTTGCCCATACTCGAACACCTAAACCTTGCTCGTCCTGTGGCTTCCATGCTGGTGCTTGATATGGCTTACCGCTTTTGCCTTGGCGAGTTTCAAATTTACCGACAACCTTTTCCCATGCTCCAAACCATTCATATTTAAAGCGTCCTTTAATGGCTCGGCTTGAAGAAACTACAGCATTAACTAGCTGTGCTTCATAGCCTAGGGTGCCATTGACCAGGTGAGTCTTTTGCGCAACTGCAAATGGGTTCATTTGCCATTGTGCCGCTTGCATGATAACTGCCATACAGTCAGAAGGGTTACCCTGTAAATGAGTTGGTAGAGTGCTTTTACCGCCAGCCATAAAGTTGGCTAGGTTGCTCATTTGGGTCATAGCTTCAACACTGAAAATCATATCAGTGGTGTTCGTCATGCCGTGTTGCATTGCTGGTTGCTGGTTTCCAATTGGTAGCTCTTGAACGTTGTTCATGCTGCATACTCCATGTTGTTGTCTTGTTCATCATTGATAAGCTGCTCAGCTTCTAACGCTTCCAGCTCGGCTTTTTCGAAGTTGTTGAGTTCAACGGTTACGGCTTCTTCGGTGTACGAAGGCCAGTAGCCAGAATCCATACATTGTTTTAGCTCGGTGAGTGCCTTACGGTACTTGAGATAACCTAGGCGCTTAGTTTGCTCATCTAGTATCACTGGTGCGGTGATAACAAACGGGCGGCTTGATTCGACTACCAAGAATACGAACTCTGTGACCTGTGCTATGTCTGAATACATGGCATCTTGTATGTGATAGCCAAGCTTTTTAGCGTCATAGCCAAATTTGTTAGGCGCTGCATTGGCGGCACTTTTTAGATCGACAATTAATTCGTCAATCATGTAGTCAGGGCGGCATTTGATAATCAAGCCTGTTTCAGCGTCACGAATAAAGATACTGACTTCAGCTTTACCGCCAGAGGTGAGGGCTTTGGCAGTGTGGTTACTTTCTACTGAGCGAGTGAGATAAACCATATCTTCAAACTGATCGGCAGTAAGGACGGTTTTGCCCATTTCATCAGCTTGAGCTTTGAACTCTTTCCACTTGTTACCGTTTCGAACTTTAATGTCGCTAGGCTGCTTGATGTATGAGCTTTCAAATAGATGCGGCTCTAACATTGTGGTGTGGATCGCCTTACCCATATCGAAGTATTTCTTCTCAGCGACAGGGATGATGCAATCAACATACTTAGCTTTGTACTTTTGAGGGCATTCGATAAACAGCTTTAGCTTGCTTGAGCTTACGCCTTGTACCTGGTGATAAATATCATCACTTAGGTTGTCGATAACTAAGCGTTCGCCTACTTTTAGCGCATCTAAACGCTGGTTTAGAGTTTCAACCGACCAGACAGGTTGTAAAAAATCTGCAAACGGATCTAAACTGGTTTCCTCAGCTTCTTCCTGTGCGACTTCCTCTTTGCTTGCCGGCTGGTGAGGTTCGCAGGTTGAAGCTTCCACTTCTTCGACTTTTACTTCCGCTTCAATTTCAGCAATAACGACTTGCTTACGAAATTTGTTACGTGGATAACCATCAGAAGCAAGCAGGTTTTCACCTTCGGTTTGCGCCTGCGCTTTGGTTTCCGCTTGTATGCGGTAGGTCATAGCAAATACGTCCCTTGCTGATGCCATTGGGTTAAAAGTTACTTTGAACAACTTCATGCTGCGTTCTCCATATCTTGTTGTGCTAGCTTTGGGGCTAGCTTGTCTGCAATGCGTATGATTGCTTTATCAATCAATACCGTCATTGGGTTGAGCTTTGAGCCATCGATGTAGGCGTATTTCACAACTAAGTGAGCATCGACTAGGATTTCTTCGATAATGCTATCTAGGCTGTGTCCTTCTACTTCACGACCTTCTTCTAGCTCGCTTACAATCCAGTCGGCTTTCGCCTCGATGTAATCCTCTGACGGCTTTTGCGTCATTCCTACGACAACTTTGCTGGCTAGCATGTTGGCAACTTGCTCAGGGCTGTTAAACATGAGCTAACTCCTTTTGCTTTGGGGTAACTTCTAGCGCTACTACATTGGCCAAATGTTTCTGGTGTGTCTTACGTGCAACTTTGATTTCACCTTGTGCATT
This sequence comes from Parashewanella hymeniacidonis, assembly GCF_016900895.1. Taxonomy (GTDB): domain Bacteria; phylum Pseudomonadota; class Gammaproteobacteria; order Enterobacterales; family Shewanellaceae; genus Parashewanella; species Parashewanella hymeniacidonis. The sequence continues at coordinate 63,231 of NZ_JAFEUN010000006.1, read as the reverse complement.
TACACGTAACGAGAATTGTTTGCACAGATCGCCAGTGAATTGACAAAAATAGGTGTCAAAATGTTTAGATGGGGCAGGAACACCCTTTAAATATTTGTCGAGTTCTGTTATTTTTGCCTGTACATTTATACAGTGCATTAGGTTCGCACTTTTAGATATAAGGCAAGCAAATCTAAGATTAAGAAGTAATATCGCCTCTTCCTTCTCTTTGTTGGTTTCTGCTTTAAGTTTTAACATTCTGTTTTACTCCGTATGTCTAACGCTAAAATTGAAACGTTCCGAAACAATGGGAAACACAAATACAAGTAATTCTTGTAATACAAGATACAAGTAAAACAGAAAAAAGCAAGTAAAACTTGTATATTTTTTTTAGTAATTTTATTATTGATTGGAAATCTGAGGTCGATGTGACCTCTTTTATTCGTTTAATAGCCTTTTAGGGAAAAGAAGTTTATGAATAAAACAAGTGAAAGCTGCAAAACCAATGAAGATCTAGAGCAACTTGATCAAGATGCTGGTAATTTGAGCCAAAATCTGGACAATGGCGACGGCATTGAGCCACCTTCAGTTCAGGCTGATAATGGTGATGGTATCGAGCCGCCAAAGTCAGAGCGCTAATAGTTACGTTATTTATACCGCCTTCTTTTTGAGGGCGGTTTTTCTTTAGGTAGATTATGTTGACAATTGAGTTACTTAAATATGTTGGTCTAGCTGTTGAAATATCAGTAGTGAGCTTGTTGTTGGTTCACCTGGTGAAGTGGAAAGGGGTCAGCTCTGAATTTCTAGCAGTCTTGTGCTTTTTGATTGTTCAATCTTTAAATTTAGCAATTAGACCGTTCATCATTGATGTGATTTCACCAATTGATAAAGATATCGGTAGGCTCTCATATTACATGGGGTTTGCTTTTATCAATTTGGTTGCGGTGTTTATTTTAACCGAACTTCACGATCTACTGGGTGTAATCAAAGGGGCTTGCTCTGTATTTGTAACAAGAGCTTTGCAAGCGATGGCCTTGACGCAAGTTATTCGGTTGGTTGATCGCCAGATGGGTGTTGATTATTTGGGTGATTTTTATAGCTATGGTATTCCGAGCGTTAACATAGCAATCATAATGGTGTGTTCTTTTTACACTCTAAGAAGTAAAGCTGTGAAATAACGGCTGTAAGTATGAAAGGGAGTTTGTGTGTACTATTTATTTTTAATCGCTATTGTTTTGGTCTGGCTTTATTTCTTTGTTTTCGTAAATAGAAAAGTTAACGTATCGAGTAAATGCGCTGGAGATACAGATTGCGCATTAGAAACTAAGATTGCAGCAAATGCTGTGAAGCAATACAGAATGAAACAACTTCACCCTGACGACTTTGATCCTGCTGCGTTCGATAAACTGAATGATGAGCGTGATGTATTGGTTGAGGATTATCTTGGAATGGTTGATACCGTTGAAGATGAACAAGGGACTAAGAACGTGCTTTCATTTGCGAAGTTTATTAACGGTTGATTTGAACCAAGCTAGAACCAAGCTAGAGCGAAGCGGCTCTAGCTTTTTGATGTGTTACTTACCTAAATACTTCCCTATCGCTACGTTTCCATTTTCTTTGTTGATCAAACGGTAAAACCCTTGAGCTGGCAATTCAACAACGGAAATTCTGTCTATTGGTAGCCAAAGCATACTTTCAATATTATCTTCAATTTTCCAGATAGAACCGTCCTCAAGAATGATTACTTTACCTTGAGAATTGTTTTCTTTAATCCAATGCTCAATCCCCACGCCTGTGTACATATCTTTATATGAATAACTAATGGGTTTAGTTACGTGTGTAGTTTTTGCTGTAGTCTGACTCTCTTTTCTTACTTTCTCGACAACGGCTAAGAATCTCTCTCTGGTAGGTAAATTGCCATATTTAGGATCGTTGGCTAACTTGTTATCAATTTCCATTGCTCTTTCCCAGAGCTTACCGTCCTCTTGATACCATTGGTAAAGCTCTGGTATAGACTTAACGATATCCTTAACACTTGATTCTTCATTGACTTTAGTAGAAGTGGCTGGGCGTTTACTTTCTTTTTCGTCAAAGGAGTGCCATTTTTTTACCCAGCCTTGAACGTGTAGACAGTTTTCGAACACCTGATTTTGTGCGCTTTTAGCTTCATTGTAAGCTGTGTAGTCGCAATGAGGCTGAGAATAATATCCCTGACAAAAGCCACTCATTAATGGACCAGCATTATTACAAGTGGTTGGTGCGCTTTGCTGGACGCATGAAGGTGGTGGTAGTGGGATTTTTAAAGCTTCGTTCTGGCATTTAGCTTTAATGATTTGAAAAGTTTGATTGACCTGCCCAGGAGATACTTCACCCTTATCTAGCTGATTATATAGGCTTGGCTTTTCCCATAGCCATTTACCTGTTGGCTCAGGTGTGGAGTTACATGCAGATAAAAAAATAATTGGAAGTGTTATCCATAATCTTTTCATTTTCATTCCTTAAAAAAAAGCCCACATTAAAGTGGGCGATTGGTATTTGTTTGCCTTATCCTGTGGCTGAGTCGGTAGACTCATTTTCATCTTCATTTGGATTAAGGCCGTATTCTTCATATAGCTTAGATAAAAACAAGTCGTTTAAGATACTCATTGTTATCTCGCTTCTGCCAAAAGAAATCCACCCCATACTTATTGCAGTTTGCAGCATACGGGAATGAGCGCTAGCAATTTGAGTTTTGAACTCGTCTGATGTGATCAGTTTTATCGAGTTATCAATATTCTCATTACTAGAGATCCCCAAGCCGAACTGTAACCAGTTTGGAGTTGTTTTTAACACAGAGGCCAATCTGCGCATGCGTGATGCCCTCGGGGTCGTTTTCCCTGATTCCCACTGCTGAACAGACTGAAAAGAGATTTCCATTAACCTACCAAGTTCCTCTTGGCTCAGGTTTAACTTCTCCCTTGCAGCTCTTATGCGCTGACCTATCAAAATCTTATCTTCCATATTCTAAATGGTACAAGTATTACTTTATTATGCACCACAAGAAAAACTTGTCAATCTTGAATTAATGTGCAAGTATTTGTGGCAATACAAGAAAAACTTGCATTAGGTAATTCATGGAGATAAACAATTTACGGGAGTTAATCCCTGCGCACATTACGCAAGTTGATATTGCTGAGTCTTGCAATGTCAGTCAACAAGCCGTTTCTCAATGGTTTACATCTAATGTTGTTCCTGCCAATAGAGCGCAAATCGTTCACAAACTTACTGGTGTTCCTTTGCAGAAGTTAAACCCTGCTGTGTTTTGTGTTCAAGGTGGCAAGTGATGAACGACCTAGAAGTGATCAGAAGAAAGCTGCAAGCGTTACTTGGTGAACGCAAGCTGAGAGCTTTTGCGAAGAAACATGAATTATGTCACTCGCAAATACACCGTGTCGCAGTTGGCGAAATTAAAAGCCCTTCATACGAAGCAATTTTAAAAATTAAAACTGCTTTTGATAAGGAGGCTGCATGAGCGACAACGCAGATATAGCAGCTGATCTACAAGAGCAGCACATTAAAGCGGCTTTATCGAGCCGTGACACTTCACCAAAACTGAAATTCACAGGGTATTGCCACAACTGCGAGGAATCTTTGAAAGAAGGTGAGCGCTTTTGTGATGCCGATTGTCGTGATGACTTTGAGCAACGCCAGAGGATGAAACATGGAACAGTTAAGTGTTAATTCGTGTTTAACAGAAACACCAGAAGAAAAAAAAGAATTTGAGCGCATTGAGCGTGAGCAGAATAGCCGTGTAACTAAAGAGCTGGAATGCCCTGACCGTGAGGTTGCCGTTGACACTATGGTTGCTAATGCCACTTGGGGCAGAACTTCAACGGCTAGCGTTCGTGAACTTTGCTCAAGACTTTATGACGCTGGTTATCGCTTTCAAATAGAGGCAGTTTCAAGATGAGTATGATGTTAATGGTGAAAGCCATGCAACTAAAAGTGGGTAGCCCAATTAGAAAGTTGGTATTGCTCAAGCTTGCAGATCAAGCAAATGACCACGGTGAATGCTGGCCTTCATATCAGCATATTGCCGATCATTGTGAGACCTCTAAGCGCTCAGTAATGAATCATGTGAAGGTGCTAGAAGAATCTGGCTTGCTTCGTCGTGAGTATCGAAAAGGGGAAAAAGGGAATTCATCTAATGTCTATCATTTGACTTTGGACAATCAGAAACCTAGTGAAAATAATTCACTACCCCTAGTGAACGATATTCACCACCCTAGTGCAAATGGTTCACTACCTAGTGAATCTCCTTCACTACCCCCTAGTGAATCTCCTTCACCCAGAACCAGTCACTCTTTTGAACCAGTCAATGAACCAGTAAAAGAACCTAAAGAGATTAAGCGCAAAACTTCGAAAAAATCTCAAAAACTGGATTTCTCGAAATGGCCATCAATGCCAAGCAAGCAAGTCTTTGATGATTGGAACGCAATGCGCAAAGACGAGCATCGAGTTAAGTCACTTTCTCAAACCGTTGTTAATCGACTGGCTAAAGAGCTCACTCAATGCGCAAACGCTGGCTACTCAATGGATGACGTTTTCGGCTTAGGGACTTTGAAAGGCTGGCGAGGCTTGGAATACCAGTGGGTAGTGAATTACTACGCCAATGCTCAGCAGCCAAAGCATGGATTTAATCAGCCTAACCACGTTGCACCCAAAGGTAGCCAGTTCGCACCACCACCGGGTCACAAGTTTCACAAAGGAGCAGCAGCATGATCAGTATTCAGCGAATCGTCAATGCAAGACCAAGTGCAAAGCCTGTTAAGCAGTATTCACTTGAGGATCTTGAAGCACTTAGAGAGCAAGATGCGCAAAAGCTTTCATCCGAATGTGTAGCGCACAAGAAAAAAACTCGCTCTGAATCGGCAATAGGCCGTAGTGGGATTTTACCTAAGTACCAGGGTTGCAGTTTTGATAATTTTATTTGCAATGCAGCAGGTAAGCAGAAAGTTGTTAAGTCGGCACTAGACTGGGTTGAGTCGCAAACAAGGCAAGAATCATCTGGTGGTTTTATTTTTGCTGGCATGCATGGCACAGGTAAAAACCACTTAGCTAGCGCAATAGCCAATCTGTACATCGAGGACAATCAAACCGCAGTGATCATAACGGTTTCTGATCTGATGGTTAGATTACGTGATACCTACCGTGATGATTCAAGTGAAACGGAAGATGGTTTTATTCGCAAACTGGCCAATGTTGACTTGTTAGTGATTGACGAAGTTGGAGTGCAGCGAAACACCGTCAACGAGCAAGTTACTCTAAGTACTCTGATAAACGCTAGAGACGCAAACAATAAGCCTACAGGCGTTTTAACCAACTTAGATTTTAACGGCCTGATCAAAACTATGGGCGAACGTTCAGTTGACAGAATTTTATCGGGTGTTGGCATTTGGCTTACTTTCGATTGGGGCAGCTTCCGAACATCAGGAGTGAACCATGCAGTGTAAGAACTCTAGTAGCGCACCTGTATGTAGAGAGTGGTGCTGTGATTCTTGCGCTTCTGAAATTTTTGTTCCAGTTGATTATGAACCTAGCTATTGCTGCTCTGGTGCAGAGAATCAGTGTGGTTGCATGGGAAAGCCGATAAATCCAGCTTTCTGCAATGTTTGCAAAGATAAATTTTGTGGAGTTCAAGTCATGCCTAGACAGAAGAAAACCGCTAAGCAATGCCTTGTTGAAATCCTAACAGGCAATCGTTTCTTAGCGTTGCATGAAATCAGAGCCGAATGCATTAGTCGCTTTGATTCTCACCATAGCGAAGCGGCTTTGTCTGCAAGATGGCGTGAGATTCACAGCCCGTTCAAAGAAAAGCGTAGACGTAAAAACTCACAAGCTTTCGAGTACCGAATCAAAGAGGCGGCTTGATATGGGAATGCTTGCAAAGGAACTGCCAGAAGATGCACCAAGCATTTTTGATTTTATTAGTGAGCCAAGTAACGAACCAGAAGTTAAAAGGCTCAAGTTTGATAAAAGCGTACAAGACATTAAGCCAAAGCGTAGTTATCCGCTTCACTGGTATGCAAGAGGCGGTAACTCAGATAAGCGTTTTGTAATGCAAAGAATGAGCGTGATACCGAAAGAGTTAAAACACCAGGTATCAATTGAATATGAAAAATTAATTCATTCGAAAGGGCGCAAAGCAGCGAATTTTTATTTGAATGATGCAGCAACGATGTATCGATAGGGGCAGCAATGACAACTAAAAACAAATCAACAATGCAATCTATTTCAGCTACAGGCGAATTGATTGTTGCAGGTCTGCGAGTTAATCAAGAGGCGCTACAGAGCAAAGCGATTGACCCAAGCAATGCGTTAGTCGAATTGAATAAAGCTTGTGCTGTGATGATGGAGAAAACAGACGTTGAAGCAGAAGTTAGAAATGCTTTGATGTTTGCGGGAACTTGCATTCTTCAGCAGACGCAGCAATTGAAAGAGATTTGCAGCACACAGCAGCCGACCACGGCGGTAAAACCTGAAATTGACGAAGATTCTGCAACTAATGGCTGAGTTAGCTTTAGTCAAAAGTGCGGGAGGGTTATTACTTCCGTTAAGCGCAAATGACGAAGAGATGATTCGTGAGAAGGTAAAGCTTGGTGAAGTTATCAAGTGTGAGTTTAAGCGAAGCAGAAACCCAAAGTTTCATAGGAAGTTCTTCGCATTGCTCAATTTAGGTTTTGAATATTTTGAACCGCAGCCAGTTGAATACAGAGGGCAGCAAGTTACACCAGAAAAGAACTTTGACGAGTTTAGAAAATGGGTAACGGTTCAAGCCGGTTACTTTGAGATTGTTGGTTATCCAGATGGCACAGTAAGACTAAGAGCTAAATCAATTAGTTTTGCGAATATGGAAGATATTGAGTTCGGCGAGCTCTATCAGAAAGTCATCACGGTTTTAATGAGTAATGCGTTAAGCATATTCAAAACGCCCGAAGAAGTGGAACACGCAGTTAACCAACTATTAAATGGATTTGCTTAGATGAAAGTAGTACGCAGTAACAAGATTAGAAACAGTGCCAAAGGGCAAAGTTGCACAGTTCGATTGGTTGGAATCTGTAATCACAACAGCGAAACGGTGGTGTTTGCCCACGTAGGCAGACACAAGGGAACAGCGATCAAGTGCGGTGATAACTTTGGGGTTTACGCTTGTTCAAGTTGTCATGACGAGATTGACAGAAGAACTAGACACATGGCAGCGCATGAAGTTTGGGGCGATTTACTCGATGCACTCGAAGAAACGCAGCAGAAGTTATTTGATAAGGGATTGTTGAAAGCAGAATGACGTTATCACTAAGCGCAGAACAGTACCGATTATTAAGTGGGGGCAACCCCAAACCGAAAGCCACAAGAACAACTGCAGATAAAGCAAGTGTTAAATCTCAGGTTATCGAACTGAAAAAGAAAGTGGCTCTTAATTTATTGGGCCTTCCTGACTACGAACAGGAATACAAGTTTCACGATATTAGAAGATGGAGATTGGATTACGCATGGCCACAAATCAAAGTCGCTTTAGAGGTGCATGGTGGAGTGCATACAAACGGAAGGCACAACAGAGGCAAAGGCTTTACCGAAGATAGAGTAAAAATGAACACGGCAGCACTGGAAGGCTGGCTAATTATCGAAGCGACTACTGAGCAAGTAAAAAATGGATTAATGCGTCAGTGGGTAGAGTTAGCGATACAGAAACGGAGTTAATTACTTATGAATCCAGCCCGTGTTCTTTCAAAAATGTCACCAAAGACAATCAACTATAAGTCTGGTGGTAGCGGAACGGCAAATGTAGACGATGTTATTGATTGGAGGGTAGCGGCGCACTCACTAAAAGGTTTATCGCCTGAAATCACCAATTGGGCGTTTTATCGCTTCGGTGGCCACGATGAAAAATTAGAGAAAGTGGTCAAGGCATTAATGGCCTACGCAAATATCTTCGTAAAGATGAATAAGAGCAAAATCAAGCTTGAAACCATTGAAGGCATCGTTCGTATGACGGTTGCTGAGTTTACGCAGCCTGTTTGTCTGACTTGCGAAGGCACAGGGTGCATCAAGCTCAAGCCAGAAGATGAAGTTATCTGCGGAACTTGTTACGGCAACGGCAGAAAGCTTATGAGTAAGCGTCATAAGTGCAAAGTGGTTGGGATTGACCACAAGAGCTATACCGATAAGCATGACGGCCTTTCGAGAATGATTAGTAAGTTATTGGGCGATTGGGAAACCAAGATTTTTAAAAATGTTTATTCGATGATGGAGGATGGAGAAACTGCGCAGTAAGTTCTGCGCAAGAATTTTACGTAAATTGGGTGAATGTGAGCAGGTTTAACAGATTAAGTGTAAGCGGGTTTTAAATGAAAGTGTCTGATTATATTGGGAAATTATTTAAGGGTGGTAGTGAGTTGCGCAATACTGCGCACAGTGCGCAATCTAACTGCGCAAATGATGAGAATGCGCAAGCTAGCGGTCAAGGTGGTGAGGTTTTGCCAACTTTTAAAACCCGTAGTGAACGGTTTGTTGATGTTTTGACTTGGCAGTTCGGTGATATTCTTTTTAGGCCAGAACTCATGAAGCCTAAAGATATCGACCTACTTATTGCTGAAATCAAGTATAAGTATTGTGATTACCCTGAGTGTGAAAAGGAAGAGGAAGCTGTTAGAGATGCTTACATTGCATTACTTGAGAGGATGAAAGCCGATTATGTGGAGGTTGCAACATGAAAGTAAACGTACTCCAAGTTGAAGGTGCAACATTCAGAAGCAAGCTTTCATGGTGGTCGAACTGGGTTGATGTGGCGGTTTTTAATCACGGCTCTCATGGTTACTTGCTTCAAATGAGTATGAGTCGAAATAATAAGAAACGATTCCGTGACATTGAAATGACAACCCATGCAACGCAGGTTGAGAGTGTGGGCAATTTAATGCCGATGAGTGATGGCGCACAAGTAAACACTTAACCGCTAATTTTCAAAACTCAAAACAATCACATTTGCAAACCTCCCAAAATTGTAGTTAAATTATCCATGTTGAAGAAATCCGCACACTAACCTGTAGCGGATTTTTTTGTTTCTACGCTTACACGTTACTGCATACGCACCCAAAGCCCTGACTTTAACCGGTCGGGGCTTTTTATTTGGAGATTTGACAATGCCGAGATTTGGAAAGACTTCTGATAATCGCTTAGATACTTGTCATATAGATTTGCAATTAATCTTCAAAGAAGTGGTTAAGCGTTATGACTGCTCTATTTTTTGCGGTCATCGAGGGAAAGCAGAACAACAAGAGGCATTCAATAGCGGTAACTCACAATTGCAGTTTCCGAACTCCAAACACAACTTGCTTCCATCTATGGCGGTTGATGCTGGTCCTTATTTCAAAGAACTCAAGAATACAAGCTGGGAAGATGCTTGTGCTTTTGCTTTGTTCGCTGGATATGTAAAACGTGTTTCCGAGGAATTGCTAGAGCGTGGAATAATTAAACATCGTCTACGTTGGGGCGGTGATTGGGATAGTGACGGTAGAACTTTAGACGAGAGTTTTAAAGATTATCCGCACTTTGAACTGATACCGGCTTAACTGGGGCGATTATGAGTTTTTTATCTAAAATAGGTGATTTCTTTAGCGGTGGCTTAGGCTCTGCGATTGTTGATGGTGTGAAAGACTATTTTCCTCCGTCTATGTCTGAGCAAGAGAAAGCCAATCTTTCACTAGCTATTCAGACTCAAGCAGATAAGAAAGCGCTTGAAGGCCAGAAGCTAACTAATGAAGCTCAGAAAGAGTTTAACAGGCGCATTGAAGTGCTTGAAGGTAGTGCGGCAGATTTAAAGTCTTTACCTATTGTCGGTAGCTTGATTATCTTTTTGCGCGGTTGCCAAAGACCAGTTTGGGGATTCGCTACGCTTTACATGGATTTATGTTGGTTTTCGGGAGAGTACACCGGACTGACAGCACAGCAAGAATCAGCTTTGTGGGTTATCAATATCCTGGTGCTTATCTTCCTGTTTGGTGAGAGAGCATTTAAAAACGCCGCACCTATCATTGAGCGATTAATCAAAGCCAAGTTAGGGATAGGAAATAAGTAATGCCTGAAAGTAGTGCTTCAATTTTAAAGCAGCTCGTAGAAGCTGGGCTAGGCTATGTGTGGTTAGTTGTTCTAGCCATTTGGGGCGGCACTGTTAACTACCTTACCCGCAGAAAGAAAGATAAGTCCATGCCATTTAGCGTTATTGAGCTGCTAGGTGAGTGGGTTATTAGCGCCTTCGCAGGCGTGTTAACTGCTTTCATCTGCCAAGAAATGGGAATGTCTTATATGTTTACCTGTGCTATGGCGGGCATTGCTGGTCACATGGGCGGTCGAGCTATCTTCATGCTTGAGCTTTGGGTGCAAAAGCGCATAGGCATTTCAAGTGATAAATAATGGCTTCGAATTGGGCAGAATTACAAACAAGATTCCTGATTGAGCATGAAAAGACAGGGATTAGTGCTAAAGACTGGTGTGCGTTAAATGGTTTAAATTATCAGACCGCTAGACGTTACATTAAAAACACCAAAGCCTCTGACGATCAAAAAGCTAAAGCGAGTTCGTCAGTATCAGTTAAAAAATCACAAAGAGCTAACGACAAGAAGAATAAAAACGGCTCTGGTGAGAAAATGATTAAAAGACCTAGCATGGTCGGCAATCAAAATGGTCGCAAACATGGCGGCTATTCAAAGTATTTTAAAGATCCTTCTATCGAGGAGCTGGTTGAAGCAACCACACTCGAAGATGAATTAAGTCTTTGTCGTTCTCGTATTCACGATGTTATTGAAGTCATTAAAAAGCTTCAAGAGCAAGCAACGCAATCAACTAAGCCTGAAATCACAGCAAGCATTGCTGATTCTTTGATGAAAGCTGAGATTGTGCTTGAAAAGAATATTGCAAGAGTTGAGTCAATCAACCGCACAATATCAAGCATTGCAGTCGATAAAGAACGTAGAGAACACATTATTGCTGATAGAGAACGTGTGGCTAACACAGCTCGTTTGGCTAATGTGAACTCGACTAAAAGTATTATGCAAACTGAGTTACTTGAGCTGCAAATAGCGAAAGAGCGCAAAGAGCAGGGCGGCACTAGCAAGCTTGATAACTTCATTGATGAGCTAACCAATGCTGATGGTGACGTTGATTTGGTAGTAGCTGAATGAAACCTAGTACAGCTAAATATGATGAGTCCACTTGGTTAACACCAGAGGAACGGCTAGAGCTTCGCAAAGACGATGCAGAGCTTCTAAAGCGTTCTCATAAGTATCTTGATTGTTGGTGGTGGCGAATCAATAACCTTTACATCATCGCTGATGAAAAAGGTAACGAGGTGCTTTTTAGGTGTAGACCAGCGCAAACACTTCTGTTTTGTGTGATGTGGTTCTTAAACATCATCTTGAAAGCTCGTCAGTTAGGGTTTAGCACTGCGATTCAGGTTTTCATTCTCGATCATGCGCTGTTCAATAACAACCGTAAGTGTGGTGTTATCGCTCAGGGCAAGGACGAAGCAGGGGCTATTTTTAGTTCTAAAATTCTTTATCCGTATGAACGACTACCAAGTTGGTTAAAAACGGGGAAGAGAGCCGTTGAGAGCAAAACAAGCGCAGCTATTTACTTCAAGAACGAAAGCTCTATTCGTGTTGCTGTTTCATTTCGCTCAGGAACGCTGCAAGTTTTACACGTTTCTGAATATGGCAAGATATGTTCTCAATATCCGCTTAGGGCTGATGAAGTTCAATCAGGCTCGTTAAACGCTGTTCACAAAGGCTCATTTATATTCATTGAGTCAACGGCAGAAGGCGCAGCGGGTAACTTCTTTGAAATGTCCGTTGAGGCCATGGAGTTGCTAGAGTCGGGCATTAATTTGACTCACCATGATTTTAAGTTTCATTTTTATCCTTGGTATGACGATCCGAAGTATGTAGCTCATGTTCCTGCAAGTGGGCTAAAACTCACCAAGGCACAAGATAAGTATTTTAAATCGGTCGAGCTTGCAATGAGCATTACGCTCACTGACGAGCAAAAGAACTGGTACATACACAAAGAACGCAGCCAGAAAGGGAAGATGAAACAAGAGTTTCCATCTACACCAATGGAAGCGTTTTTAACTTCCGGCCGTAAAGTATTTGATGCTGATGACTTAATGAGAGCCGAGGGCAGATGCTCTAAGCCGTTAATTGTGTACGACATTGAGCCGTACAGCGGGAAAAGAACCAAGGTTAACAGTAAGGTCGATTTAAGCGTGACCTCTGCTGACAAGCTCACACAGAACGCAAGTGGTTATCTTCTGGTTTGGGAACTGCCCGATCCTGATGAAGATTATGCTATCGGCGGTGACGTTGCAGAAGGTCTTGAACATGGCGATAGAAGCTCGTTTGATGTTGTGGCTAAGTCTGACGGTCGGCAAGTGGCTCACTGGTTTGGTCATATCGATACAAAGCGATTCGCTCATATCATTAAGCATGTTGGGCTTTGGTATTCAAAGGCGTTTGTGGGTATCGAGCGAAACAACCACGGTCACGCAGTCTTGCAAGAGTTTGTTGATATTTACCCGACAAGCCGTATTTACAAAGAAGAATATATTGATCGTGAAGATACGGATGAAGAAACAGCAAAAGTCGGTTGGCATACTTCTGCGCAATCTAAGCCAATTTTAAAGCAAGGCTTAGAAGATTTACTTGCAAATGATTCAGATGGTATCGCTTGGAAAGGCACGACTGGTGAGCTGAATATATTTGTTTACGATAAAAAGGGGCGCATGGGCGCTCAATCTGGCGGTTTTGACGATCAGGTAATGAGTTACATGATTGCACAGGAAATGAGAGCAAGAATGCCGAAGCGCAGAAAGATAGATAACAACATCGAACACCATAGCGGCAAAGATTGGAAGGAAGTCTAACCAAATGACAGATCATGTTTCGCACAAAGAAGGGCTAACGCTCCATAAGCTGTCTGCATTAATGGGGTCTATTGACTCGCAACCAGACTGGCGAACCCCTGCGGCTAAAGCGTGTGCGTACTATGACGGCGATCAACTTACTAGTGGCATGAAAGATACATTAGCTAAACGTGGTCAGCCTGATGTTGTTCATAACATGATTGGTCCTACTATTGATGGCGTGCTAGGTATGGAAGCACGTACCCGTTCTGATTTGATGGTTTCAGCCGATGATGAGCAAGGCGAAGAATTAGCACAAGCGATTAACGAAAAGTTTAAAGATGCTTGGCGGTTAGCTAATGCGGATCGTGCATGTTCTGATGCTTATGCGTCACAACTTAAAGCTGGCATTGGATGGGTTGAAGTTACCCGTAATCCTATTCCTTTTGCTGCGCCTTATCGTGTGCGCTTCGTTCGTAGACAAAAAGTGTGGTGGGATTGGTACTCTGAAGAAGCGGATAAGAGCGATAGTAGCTGGAAAGTATTTAAAGAGTGGATTGATATTGATAAAGCTATCTCTACGTTTCCCGATCACAAAGATGTGATTGAGCAATCCGTTAACCGTTGGGAAGACTTTGCAGAAACAACCGACTTTGGTGATGAAGATCCGCATTTAAGCTCTGCTTGGAGCAATGAGCAAAGTTGGACAAGAGAGCAATCAGAATGGTTAGACACTGAAAGGCATCGAATTTTACTACAGGTCGTGTATTACAAAACTTGGGTGAGAAAGCACATCATCAAAATGTCAGATGGTCGTGTGATTGAGTTTGATGAGAAAAACCCTGTTCATGTTGCAGCGGTAGAAAGTGGCAAGGTTGAAATTGAAAGCGCTGCATTTCCTAAGTTGCGTGAAGCTTGGTTTGTTGGCTTACATCGAATAATCGACCGTCCATGTTTATCACCAGATGGTAAAGACAACTTAATTGCTTTTGTTGGCTATCAAAAAGATTCAAGCGGTGAGCCATACGGACTGATTAGCCGAATGATACCCGCTCAAGACGGTATTAACATGCGTGTTATTCGTCTTAACTTCTTATTGCAAGCTAGGCGAATTATTGCGGATCAAGATGCAACAAACCTTTCAGTAGAAAAGCTGAAAGAAGAAGTTGAAAAACCTGATGGTTACATACCGCTAAACCCTGAGCGTAAAAACAAAGGCAATGTTGCTGATGCTTTTAATGTTCAGAATGATATCGGCATTGCAGCGCAGCAATTTAGCTTGATGCAAAACGACATTAAGCTTATCCAAGATTGTGCGGGCGTTTATGGCTCAATGTTAGGTCAGGACAGTAATGCTACTTCTGGTGTTGCCATTGCGAACTTGGTTGAGCAAGGCACAACAACACTTGCTGAGATTAACGACAACTTCCATTACTCACGTAATAAAGTCGCTGAAACGCTCATGGCTTTCATTATTGAAGATATGGCAAAGCAAGATAATCAGGAAGTGACGGTAAATCGCAAAGATAAATCCAAACGCAAAGTCATAGGCGTGAATGTCATTGATGAAGCAACAGGTAAGCGTAACAATGATGTTACTCGCTGGCGTGGACACATTGCCTTAATGCCACAACCTGCAACACCGACTTATCGACAACAACAAGCTACGTTATTAACTCAAGCAATGGCTAAGCTGCCAGAGCAAGCGCAATCTGCTGTTATTCCTATGCTGGTTGAGTTGATGGACTTACCGAATAAAGAAGAATTTTTACAAACTATTCGTCAAGCCATGAACATTCCTAAAAATCCTGAAGATATGACGGAAGAAGAACAGGCCGCAGCTCAACAGCAACAGCAAGAAGCGCAGCAAATGAAGCAAATGCAAATGCAAGAACTGCAAACCAATATGGAAAGGGCGGTTCTTGAGAATGAGCAAATGAAAGCGAAAATTGCTGAGCTTCAAAAGAAAGCAGAAACCGAAGATGTTAAGGACGACAAGCTTAGGGCAGAAGTTGAGAGCATTCTGGTTGATATCCAGAAGAAGCAAGCCGAGTTAGCAGGTATTAAGACTGACGTTTCAAACAACATTCAACAACAACTTGATTCTATACAGGTGGCGTAATGCAAGAGAAAGAAAATTTCACTATTGATGATATCCCAGCGGAACACAAAGAGCAGATTGAAGCAATCGCTAAGGTTTGTCATGAAGTAAATCGAGCGCAGTGCATCCCTTATGGTGAAAAGCACTTATCTTGGGAGCTTGCACCTAAATGGCAAAGAGACTCCGCAATCTTAGGAGTCTGCTTTCATATCTTTAACCCTGATGCCAGTGCAAGTGCTACACATGAGAGCTGGATGGCTCAAAAATTAGCTGATGGTTGGTCTTATGGTCCAGTTAAAAACGCTAAGAAGAAAACGCATCATTGCATTGTTCCTTTCTCTGATCTTCCAAAAGAACAACAGGCAAAAGACCATATATTCAAAACGATAGTGCATCAACTTCTGGTTGACCACCAAGGTGGCTAGTTATGGGTATTAAAGCAATCTTAACCGTATTACTGGGCGCATTGAGCGCCCTTTTTTATGGGCAACCGACAATACCGGCTAATGGTGTCGTTACGCCAGTGAACACCAGACGTAAAGAAAAGAACCGCAATGGCATTGACTTTAAATACGTTGATTGTGGGTTCGTTTCGTTGAGGTTACGCAAACCTTACCAATTCCCAAATAGATAGACCTTACCCGTTACAACAAAGCCGCTTCATTCGAGGCGGTTTTTTTGTGCCTGGTGAAAACCTAGCGCAGTTCGCATGGGCAGCGACACGCCTGAATTTAACACCTCGGAACCATCCGATAACTGGTAACTGGAGAAACAAGTGGACGTAAATGATTTTGACGAAGTTCTTGAATCTGGCGATGAAGCTGCAATTGAAGCTGCATTAGAAGAAATGGGCGTAGAGGAAGCTATTGTTGGCGAATCCTCAGAAGAAGCACCTGTTGAAACTGATGTGACAGAAGCGGTTGCTGATGAACCAGAGCAAGGCGGTAACGCTCAAGTTGCAGAGCAAGAAAACACTGAAACAGACGTAAAACCAGAAACGGAGTCGTCAACCGCTAGTGAAGAAAGCAAAGTTAACTACATTGAGCAAGACGGTAAATTATTCGTTGAAGCAACGGACGTTAAGTCTAAAAACGGTCAACACAGCTTACCTTATGACGTAGTTCAGTCTGCGCGTGAAAAAGAGCAGTTAGCCCGCCAAGAACGTGATCAACTCGCAAAAGAGAAAGCCGAGCTTGAGCAGCAACTTAACGAGCTTAACCGAGTTAAAGATTTACATACCGAACAATTGAAAGATGCAGGGCTTGACCCTAAGAAGCTTCCTGAACAGATGCTTCAAGATCCTGATTTTGTTAATCGTCTAAAAGCAGACTATCCCGATGCTGGTGAGGCTATTGCAGCACTGAATGCACAGGTCGAGCAGTTGAAAGAGTCTTTAGGCTCACAGCAACAGCAAGCTCATACACCTGAGCCGCAAGCACCTGACGAGTTTAATTCTGCATTTAATCAAACCGCACACTTGAAAGACTGGCATGAAAACGATGTAGACCGCTTTGAAATGGCGCAAACCATCGACAAGAAGCTGTCTGATGATCCAGCGTTTGCAGATAAACCTTATTCAGTACGTTTTGCCGAAGTTGAAAGGCGCACAAAGTTAGCGTTTGGAGAAGCGTTGCCACAACAACAGCCAATCCAGACACAAACACCAGCGGCTAAGACTGAAAGCAAATTACCTACTGGATCACCTTTACCCAATTCCCCTAATGATATTTCTGGCAGTGGCACAGTCACTAGCTCTCATGCACACCTTTTGGAAAGTGACGCAGATACGCTCACTGGTCAAATGCAAGGTATGTCGCAAGAGGCTATTGAGTCGCTACTTGAAGATGTATCAGACCTAATTTAAGGATTTTTAAAGATGGCTGTTACTAAAGCTCAGGCGGCTAAAGTATTTGGTTCCGCACTATTTACTCACGCTAACCGTCAAAACACGTTCGTTAATATGCTAACGGGCAAAGCTCCACAACAAGCAATGCGCAAAAAGAACAACGGTAAAGACCAGACCGAAGCTGGTGCACCAGTTGTTCGTATTACCGATTTATCAAAACAAGCTGGAACCACCGTTGAGCTTGATTTGTTCCATGATTTAGTTGGTTTGCCAACGATGGGCGATCAACGCCTTGAAGGTCGTGGTGAAGATTTGACTAAGACTGAGTTCGAACTTGAGATTGATCAAGGTCGTAAGATGGTTGAATCTGGCGGCAAAATGCAACAAAAGCGTACCAAGCATAACTTGTTAAGCACTGGTAAAACGCTGATGCAAGACTTTTTTGGTCGCTATCAAGACGAACAAGCCATGTACCACCTAGCGGGTGCTCGTGGTTTCTATCAAGCTGATGACATCATCATGCCGCTTGAATCTCATCATGAATTCAAAAAGTTGATGGTGAATGAAGTTACGCCTCCAACGTACGATCGCCACTTGTTTGGTGGTGACGCAACAAGCTTTGAAGGCATCGATTCAGCGGATATTTTAACGCTTGATAAAATTGACGATATCGCACTGTCTCTGGAAGAAATGGTTAATCCAATTCGTCCTGTTCGTTTTGAAGATGACAAAATGGCAGGTGAGAACCCATTCCATGTGTTATTTGTCACACCTCGTCAGTGGGCTGACTTCCGAGCTTCAATGTCGGATAAGCAAGCGTTACAGCTCCAAGCGGCAGCATCAACTCGTAGGCAAGGCTTTAATCACCAAATCTTTAGCGGTGATTGCTTTATGTGGCGCAACATTCTTATCCGTCAGTATAAAAAGCCGGTTCGTTTCTACGCTGGTAATACGGTTACGGTTTCAGAAAACAACGACAAAGCAACAACTCGTCAAGTTACTGCTAGCACAACTATTGATCGTGCGATTTTGCTAGGCGGTCAAGCATTGGCGAGTGCTTATGGTGCAACTGCAAGTGGCGCTCAGTTCAATATGATGACTAAGAAAGTCGATTACGAGAACTCTACCGATATCGTAATGCAGTGGATGAACGGATTAAAGAAGATCCGCTTCGAAAGTCGTACTGGTCGTGTTAATGACTTTGGTGTTTTGAACCTTGATACAGCTATTACTCAGTAATTAGCTTGGTTGATGGTTAATTGAGGCGGCTTAGGCCGTCTTTTCTGTTTGTATAACTTGGGAATTTTCCAATGAAAAATCAAGAAACATTTTATCGTGGTGCGGCGGGTAACTTGTCGTTGCTTTGTATTGTTGTACCTATCGGCCTTGCGGCTAGTGAAAAACAAGTGATTCACGCTGATGTGCCACTGGGTACAGAAATTACAGGCATTCGCTACGCCAACGAAGCGTTAGGCGCTAACTCTGGCATTAAAGTTGAGCTTGTTGATGTTGATGACAATACACATACATTGCTTGATGTGAGCGGTTCTTCTGCTGATTCAGGCGTTGTTCCGCTTAAACCTATTTACCTTGACGGTAATAGCCATTCTGACTTGGTATTAACCAATGACGGAACGGGCGCCGCAAGTGGTGAAGTGGTTATTCAGCTTGAGTATCGATTTAAAGGTTACTAAGCCTTTTTACTGTCATGTAGCCTCGCCTATGCGGGGCTTTTTATTTGCCTCGCATTAAGGACATAAAATGTCAGCAAAAATTAGCATTACTTACATTGGTGAAAAGCCAGTTAAGAAAGACACTATTACGGGAAGCCGTCTAGTGTTCCAGAAAGATAAGCCTGTTGAAGTGGTTGAAGATATCGCTTACCGCTTGCTTGATTACCCTAAGGTATGGGTAACGACTGAAAGCGCAAAAGATGTGATTTCTGCACGCATCAAAAAAGCTAAAGAGCTTGAGAAGCGTAAAGCCGAAGAAGCGGAAAAGCTTAAACAAGAAATCATCAATAACAGTGTTTTCGCCATTATTGACGGTGTGAACACTGATATCACTAAGTTCAATTCCAATCAGTTAGCCACGCTTGAAGAAGCGCACGACCTAGTGATAGATAATGACAGCAAAAAGCCTGTTGCTAAATATCGAGCTGCTGTTCGTGACGAGCTGGCAAAGCTGGCAGATTCTGGCGAGGAGTAAGCATGGAGTTACGTGACTTACTGCCGTTAGTGCGTGAAAAATGCCAAGGTATGCTTGATCGCCAAGCTATTGACCACTTGAAAAAGGCTTATCGTAAATTCTGTATCGAGTCTAAGTTTGTTATTCGTAAACAAACGGTTGATAAGGTGGCGAATGAGCTTACGTTAACTCCTGATGCTGGTTATTACATTCTTGATGTTTTAAGTGTTGACGATATTGACGGTCGAGACTTAACCAAAGGTACTCACTATATCGTTACTGATAACCGAGAAATTACTTTGGTTGAAGGTATCGATAAGGCAGTAGTCACGTTTTCCATCGCTCCAATTCTTCCCATTTCTGATTCTGTTGCTATCGAGCAGCGCATTCTTGAGCGTTGGCCTGACGAACTGGCAGCGGGTGCGGCTTCCACGCTTCGCAAAATGCCTAGTCAAGAATGGACGGATTTCAGCTTGAGCCAACATTATCAACGTGAGTTTGTTGAAGGTTACCGGGAAGCGTTTCAAGAGCGTGTATCTGATATCGATAACAGCAAGCTTAACCAATCATCTAAGCGAGTGTTTTACTAATGGCTATCATCACAGCGCAAGAAATTGTAGCGAGAGTCAATAAGCTACTGAACGATAACGGCTATGTACGGTGGCCTAAAGAAGAATTATTGAATTACCTTAATGATGCGCAAAAGGCGATTGTATTACGCAGACCTGATGCTCACACGGTAGATATTGACGACTTTGAATGTGTACAAGGTACAAAGCAGCGTTTACCTGCTGATGCGCTTAGGTTGATTGATATTACTCGCAATTCATCAGGTCGAGCGATTAAAGGACCATTTGATAGAACAGTGCTTGATGATAATTATCCTGATTGGTATGCGGATGCGCCTCAAGCTTACGCAGAGCACTACATTTATGACCAGCGCAACCCGAAAACCTTTTACTTACACCCTGCGGTAGCGGCCAATACTGAAATTACACTGGTGTATTCAAAATCGCCCGATGTTATCAGCGTAAACCAACTTGATAGCGGTGAGGTGATAGGACTTGATGACATTTACCTTAATGCCATTATTGAATGGGTAATGTACCGAGCGTACATGAAAGATGCTGAATATGCAGCTAACAGCAATAAGAGCTTAATGCACCTAAACGCATTTAAATCACAAATGGGCGAAAAGACCCAAGCTGATGGTTCAATGGCTGGTCAGGAAATTAAGGAGTAACTATGGCTGCGGTTGGCGCTTGGTATCGAGCAGGTAAAGTTCAGGTTGAAAGTGGTAGCAAGAATGTTGTTGGTACGTCCACAAGTTGGGTTAGTGCGGTAAACAAGGTTCAGTTTGGTGATATTTTCACGGTAGATAATAAAACTTCTTATGAAATTATCTCTATCACTGATGATAGTAACCTTGTTCTTGACAGAAATTTTGAAGGCAACACAGGCGCAAACTTAAATTACGCCATTATTCGCAATACTTCTGCAACTGTTAATTCGAGTCTTGCTGCCCAAATAGCAAAGCAGCTCAACCAAAAGCAACTATTCCTTGATGAATTAACGGAGTGGCTATCGAGCAACGAAGAAAAAACCACTTTAACTGACGGTAAAGGTGTTGAGCATGAAGTTAAAACGCCTAGCCAGATGGAAAAGGACGTTCAAGGCCGTATTGATGCAGTTAATAAGTTGATTGGTGGTATTACACTGGTTAAAGAAGCGGACTTTGAAGCTCGTAGAGCGCAGAACCTTAATAAGTTTGATGCGTCAGGCTATGTTGAGTTTGGCGATAGTGACCCTGACGTTTCCGTTGACCCAAATAAACCCGGACTTTATACCGACACATCAACGCCCAATGTGCTGATGGAGGGTAAAACCAGAGGCGCAATACTGCATGTTGCAGGGGTAATCTTCCACTGTGAAGTGCAAGAAGTGATTAAGCTTAATGATGCACCTGACGGAACGGTGACATATAACAAAAACACAGGCAAGAATGTTAAACATGCCGATGCTGCCAGCGCTTTTGCTACTGAAGATGATAATATCGAAGTGGTTATGAATCGGGTAGATATGCGTGGGCATGAGTGCTTTTTGCAGGAAATTACACCCGAACACCCATTTGTTTACAACTTCGGTTATATTCATTCAAAGGCCAGCCATATTAACGGTGTCGCAACCACTACAGATAACTCAAGACCTATCACTTATTCTGCGCAATATGATGGTGATACCAGCTCACGACCTGAAGGAGTAGACTTTTTTGCGGCTTCAGATGCTAATAAAGCTAGAATTGCCGCAGATCCTAAGCAGAATATTTATATTTTAAATGATGGTCGCATTGTGCAGTGGTGTAGGCGTAGGAGAACTATTGCAGGTGCAGGTAATGGGGATTGGTTGGCTATCGACTCAACTCAATCAGGGTCTAGTTATAACCGATTTCTAGGCTTTAATAATGTAGATGACAATACCAAGTTATCATTAAAAGCCCAAGGAATTAAAAATACCTCTTTAGGGTTAAGCCTAGGGGCATCAAACGGAACTTATTCTGGAATCAATGCAATAAACTTACCCTCGGTTAAGCGATTCCAAGGTGTATTCTCATGTGAGCAAACAGGATTCGGTACTAACAACGAGTGTTACTTCCTAGTATGTGGGACAGTAGAACGACTTAACCAAGGTGCTTATCACCCTAGTTTTAATGAGTTGGGTGCTAGGCGCTGGAATAACCAAGCCGATACTACATCAGTTTACTGGTTTAATGATAGTGCACCTGAAGTGACTAGCCAAAGTCAATGCTTTAATAATGCCACAGGTTCAGGTGGGGATGTAGGTTACCGTGGCGATACTGGCTTTATTTCGTCAGGTAAATCTGGTAGGCCAGACGACCGTTTCTATGATGCTATCTACGCAGGTGGTCAAGGTGGTGTACAACAAGACTTACGTTACAGTGTATATGAACCGACTAAGGCAGAGATTGGTAGACAACTGCTGCGTATGCAGTCAGGTGAGTTCAGAGGGTATGAGAAGGCTAGGTTTACTAGAGTACATACACAAACCTCGGATGACCAAGTAAGTACTGATGGTGTTATAACTGATATACCTTTCTCAGAGTCACAGATGAGTAATGGTGATTCTATATATATACAGAGTAGTGTTGATGCGACTATATACACCAAAGTTACTATTACATCAGTGTATTCTAGTTCAGGTAAAGTAGGTATAAACTTCGCACCTAGCGCCTCTCGCAGGCAAGGTGGGCAAGTAGTTCATGAAAGAGAACTACCCTACTCCCTAGGACACCAGTTCACTCAAGTAGATGTTATAGGTAACCCTGCTAACATCCTAGCTACACCTGATTTAGCTAATGGTTGGGCAGGTAGTTGGATTCCTGTGATACCTGATTCTTTAATAGATGAGGTAGGGTTAACTAGGAAAGTGCTAAATGCACCCAGTTTACCCAGAATATACACAGTAAACAACGGGGCTACATGGAGTAACGTATCAGCTACTTTGGATACAACTAAAAACACTATGTATGCTTTAAATGACCCAGATAATGTAGCTATATACACCTACACAGCCCAAGCCAAATTTACAGAAGATGCTGATAACGCTGTAGTGTATGGAGGTGCAGAAGGATTGGGGACATTAACCACTACATCCCATTACGACCCCACGGGAGGCTGTTTATTACAAGAGTCTCTGATAGGCCTAATAGGTAAATCTACAGTTAATATTGCTATATGGAATCAACATCTACTAGGTTATTGGTTACAAAGTAATGGGTTATTTCACCCCGATGTAACTATGCTCCCTCAACATACTAGTATAATGTTAGCTGCACCTAGCAATAACTCACCAGCAGTCAAAGCACTCAATTATGTAACCGAAGATAATGGTCAGTTGTTTATGCAGTATGCCTACACTGAGTTACAGCACAATGGTTCAAATTGGGGTGATGATAGTAAGATTCATATCACAGATGGTCAAAGCGTTATGACTGATTTAAACGGTCAAAAAGTTATATACGGCACAGCCAGAACAAAAATCCCTCTAGGCTGGGCGAAAAACAGGAAGTAAACCATGTTTGAAACTTTAAATGATATCCCACAGCCTATTGCTGAGTTTTACCAAGAGACTGAAGCTGAGCTAGGGCTTGTTGTTGAGTTAAAGCCTAAAGGCCGTATTGAGTCGCTAGAGCGATTATCTCTATTTATTGAGCGTGGTGTTGATGAACATATCAAAGATGCAGCAAAAGCGGTTTTAAATGGCGAGAAGTGGCAATTCCTTGATGAATACTTGTTTTGGTTGCACTCAAAACCTAGCGAACCTGAGTTATTGCGTGATGATGCGGGGCTGATTTTAACCGATGAAAACAATAATCAGCTGTATGTTGATGGTATTACACCTGAACGTTATCAAGAATTGCTAGCAAACTGGCAGAACTCCGAGCCTCAACATACTGAGCGAACTGTTGATGATGTGCTTGCAGCTACTGATTATAAAACAGTTATGGAACGCCAAGCCAAATTAAAAGGCGTTGAGTTTGAAGGTGTGATGTGTAGTGCCACAAAAGAGGATATGTGGGGGTTAAACTCTGTTCAGCAGTTAATCGCTATGGGCGGTTCTACTAACTTTCGCTTTGACAATGGAAATAAGCTGCTACTGACACCAGATAACATTCAAGCGTTTCAAGCTGTATGGATTCCATTTAGACAAAGCTTTTTTCAAGATTAATCAATAAATCATTTCATCTTAGGTCGCTTTTATAGCGACCTTTTCATTTTGAGCCTAAACTATGCCGGTTATTTCTGTTAATGCGTTTTCAGGGGAGCGCCCAAGGCTCGACCCTAGACACCTACCTAATGAAGCTGCGCAAGCTTCTCGCAACTGCCATTTTTACTATGGCAACCTATCACCACTAAAACAACCTGAAGTTCTGCCTGAGACTATACCTAGTAGCATTCAAACCATTTTCCAGTATGAAAAAGAGCATTGGTTTACTTGGTACGGCTATGTTGATGCGGTTGTGAGTCCAGTAGCTAACGATCCGTGGCAACGTGTTTATTTTACGGGTGATGGCTTTCCGAGAGTGACCAATAACCAGATTTTTAACGGCAGCGTAAAACCTGCTAATAGTTATCGTCTTGGTGTTCCTGCACCTGAATCAATAATTACTGCAGTTGTGAATGAAGATGCGACTGAGGAAGTTGACCCAAATGATGATGAAACACGCTATTACACTTACACCTATGTAACCGAAGCAGGTGAGGAAGGCGCACCCGCTCAAGCTTCAGATAGGGTGTTAATTCGATATCCAGAGGAAGAAGGTACTTACGTTACTCTAAACATACCTGGTATTAATGTGAATGATGCCAATATCACCCACATTCGCATTTATCGCTCGTTAACTGGTGGCGGCATTGCTGATTACTTGCTTGTAGCGGAAGTGCCGATATCAACCACGATTTATGATGATAGGGCAAAAGGTGACGAACTGGGCTCACCGCTTGAAACCTACGATTACGAAAGACCCAATGAGAATATGAAAGGATTAACGTCTATGTCTAACGGCATTATGGCGGGATTCTTTGATAATACTTTGTGTTTTAGTAAGTCATATTTGCCTTATGCGTGGCCTAGTGGTTATCAACACACTACGGATCACGACATTGTTGCGCTCGTTTCTTCTGGTAACTCGTTAACGGTTTTGACTGAGGGTAGACCTTGGCTGTTTTCTGGCGCTTCGCCTGAATCTATTTCTGGTCGGAACTTAGAGCTTAACCAAGCTTGTGTGAGTAAGCGCAGTGCAATTGTGGTTAATGGCGCTGTGATGTATGCCAGCCCTGACGGTTTGGTTGCATTAAGTGGCAATGGTGCTCAGGTTATCACTGAGGGCATTTTAACCCGTGAGCAGTGGCAAGCGTTCGAGCCTTCAACAATTCGAGCTTTTGAGCAAGAAAGACGTTACTTAGGGTTTTATGGTGAAGGCTTAGATAAGTGTTTTATTTTCGATCCGCAAACGGGTGATTTTAGGCACTTTGATTTTCGCGCGGTTTGTGGCTTTAACAGCTTAATCGATGATTCGTTATACCTTGCGCAAAGCGGAAAAATCTATAAGTGGGAATCTTCTGAGAATCTATTTCCACTTTTTTGGCAATCCAAAGAGTATCGATTTAATCATGCGTCTTTTTCATGCGCCTTAGTTCGTGGCGATATTGCTAACATAGGTTTCAGGCTTTATGCAGATCGTAAGCTTGTGATTGAAAAGCCAGTGGGCTCTATTCCTGATAGTGCTTTTAGGTTGCCAACGGTCAGGGGTAAATACTGGCATTTTGAATTATTTGGTACAGGTGAAGTGGAAACCGTGGTTATTGCTTCTTCAATGTCGGAATTACAAGAGGTGATTAATGGCTGAACGTAGTCCTTTTTCGGGTATTCCTAAGCGTGGCAGAGTATCACCAGAGCAAGAGGCCGTTGCTGAAAATATTGAAATCCTAACGGGGCAGCGTGGCAAAGAGCATAGAGCTTTACTTTATTCTGACTTGGTAGATTTGGATAGGTTAAAGCGTCAAGCCTTAGTTAATAGCGTTACTAAACCCATTGGCAGCTTGCCGCAACCACCAGTTGGAACCATTGAGCGACCTCATGCGCCTGTTAACTTGTCAGGTAGAGGCGGTTTTACTTTTATTGCGATAACTTGGAGTAAGCCGACTTACAGAGGCCATGCTTACGCTGAGATTTTTAGAGCTGAGGAAAACAACTTTTCAAAGGCGGTTCGTATTGCTACTGCATCGGCTGATGTGTTTAGTGATTCTGTGCAAATGGGCTCAACTTATTTTTATTGGGTTCGGTTTGTAAATGTCGCTGATATGAAAGGACCTACTCAGGGCGTTAATGGTATTGAAGTATCAACTCAAGAAAGTGCAGAGGTAATACTTGATACCATTGGCGGTCAGATTGAAGAAAGTCACTTAGGTGATTTTTTAACGGGTGAAATTGGAAAAATACCGGGCTTAGGTGAGGGTGTTGGTTCGATTAATGATGCTTTAGCGGGTATTAACGATGATATCAATCAAACAAAAATCGATTTCAACCAAGAACTTGAAAGCGTCAATGCAGCGGTTGAGCAGGTAAAGCAAGATAGCAATCAAGCTGTAAATGATGCCAAAACCGAAATAGAGAATGCCAAGCAAAGAGTTGGCTCTATCGAGTTGGCGCAATCTTCCCTTGCTGATGATTTAATTCAAATTGCTGTTGGTAATGATGTTAACTGGCGTAACAACGCCACTAAGTTACTTGAGGTCGAAACTTCAATTGGTGAAACCAGAGCTAAGCTTGATGCTGAGGTTTATACCAAGGCCGAGGCAACAGAAGCAATTGCAGCAGCAGCACAAACAGTAAGAGCAGAAGTTGAAGCGGCAGGTGTTCCGCTTGATGGCACAATTGAAGATACTTACTACACCATTGCTACGGCAGACGAAGCGATTGCAATTGCTGATCAACAATTAAAAGCCAGCATTGAAGACCCAAATGGTAATAGCGTAGCTGCAACCTTAAAAAATCAATACTACACCAGTGTAAAAACGGACGAAGCTATCTCTGTGGCCACTCAAGCATTGAAGGCTGCAATTGAAGATCCGAAAGGTAATAGCATTGGTGCGACTTTGGTTAATGACTACCTTACCCAAGTTGACTTTGAAAGCTCACTTGCTCAGTCACTGCAAACACTTCAAGCGGAGATTGAAAGTCCTAACGGTGATAGCTTGGGCGCAACACTGCAAACTAAGTATTACACCAAGGTAGATGTTGATAGTTCTATTAGCGGTATTACTGACATTCTTGATTCGTTTATTGAAAACCCTGAAGGCTCAGAGTTAGGCGCAGGTTTAACCAGAGACTTTTATACTAAGGTTACTGCAAACGAAGCAATAGCCAATGCAAGCCAGTTATTGCAATCAGCAATAGAAGATCCGCAAGGTAATAGTGTTGGCGCAACACTTTTTAATGATTACTACACTAAAACTGATTCTGATCAAGCGATTGCTAGACAGCTTTTTGAGTTGAACAGCAGTTATGATCCCGCTTTTGAGGGCATGATTGAAAACGCTCTAGCGAATGATCAACAGACCGATAGACAGCGGGTAGTTAATGCCAGTATTAGCCGTAAACAGGAAACATTATCTAATGCGCAAGAAGCTACAGCGGAATCGGTCGAACAGTTAAGCGCTAATTTTAATAGTTCACAAGCTGATATCACAGAGTTTAAAAAGACGGTAGCAAAGGATAAGTTAGCCAGTGCGCAGCAGCGAGTAGAGCTTAATGCCGGCATTGAAGGTGTTGCGGCTAATTTGTCGCAAAACTATTTAACCAAGGTTGAAACTGAACTTGCTTTTAGTGCTCTAAATACCGAATTAAGTTCTGAAATTGGCGACTTAAGTGCGACTCTTGAACATAATTACTTTACCAAGACTGAGACAAGTAACGCTATCAGCGCCGTTAATGAAAGCTTGTCTAGCTCTATTGGCAATGTAAACGCTAATCTTGAGAATAACTATTTAACTGAAGTTGAAACCAATAAGGCTATTTCAAACTTATCAACTCAATTAAGTTCAGAGATTGAGGGCGTTTCTAGTAATTTATCTGAGAATTACTACACCAAGACTGAAAATAATGAAGCGTTATCAGCATTAAGTACAGAATTAAATTCAAGCATAAGTGGAGTGAGCGACACTGTTAGTAGTTTAGCTTCAACGCTCTCTGAAGATTATTACACCAAGACCGATACGGATAGTGCGATAGCTGCAATCAATCAGGAACTCAGTTCTAAGATTGACGGTGTAGACGAAGGTTTAGGTTATTTATCTGCAACCTTGACCAATCAGTATTACACCAAGACCGACACGGATAGTGCGATATCAATTGCTAATCAAGTGCTTGAATCTTCTATTGGTGATAATAGTGCAGCCTTGCAAACGCTTAGCCAAACAGTTGCTGAAAACAACGATGACGTTTGGGCGTTATGGGGCGTTAAAACTGAGGTTAACGGCTTAACTTCCTCTATTGGTCTGATTAATGATGGTTCTGATCCTAAGTTCGTGGTTCAAGGCGCTAAGTTTGCAGTAATTAATGGCAACGATAGCCTAACGCCTGTTTTCTCTGTTTCTGGCGGTAAATCGGTAATGAACACCGCTTTGATTGATCAGGCATTTATTAAAACGCTAGTGACTGATGATGTACTTGCAAACCGCTTAATGGTTGGTTCTCGACTCACTACGCCATCAATTAACTATAATCCGTCTACTGGCGCTAGAAGTAATAACTTCAGTATTTCACCGAATGGCACTATGCACTGTAATCACGCTGAATTAAAAAGTGTAACTATTCGTGATAATAGCGGAAGTGTTGTCATGTCATCTGGTGGCAGCATCTCTCATGGAAGAGTGAGTGGCTTGGGTTCTTTGGCAACTCAAAACGGCGTATCAACTTCTCAGGTTAGTGGCTTGCAAAATGCAGTTACCACGTTCATTGATAGTGCTCACATCAACAGCTTATTTGGCGGTAGTGCGATTTTTACAGGCAAGATTTACGCTAATAAGATTGAAGGTGACTTGGTTGATGCGGATGTGCTTTACATTCCTCAAACAGCAGTTGCTGCAAAACCAATAGCTTGGCGCAATTTAATTGTGTTCAGAGTAAAGCGCAACCCTAACTTTGATCAGGTGTTAACAGTTCCATTTTCTGCGATAAGAAGTCCACAGTATCTTAATTATACATATGGAAACTCTGCGTGTGACTTTAGATTGAACAATGGTCAGCAAGGGAAGGAATCTATTGTGATTCCTAAAGGTTCTGGGAGCTTTAGTGTCTCAATAAAAATCAAGCTAACACAAGATGTCGGAACGAGTGAAGTTGGTTGTTTTGCAACGCATTTAACAATGTATATATTCCGTAAAAGTGACGGCTTCATTGTCTAACCCCCCAAAATCGTATATTATTTTATCAATATGAAAAAATCCGTTTTAACCCTTTCAAACTGGCTTGAACATCGAGAACGCTTAAAACCGAAAATTCAAGCTATAGGCCGAATGTCTGCCGAACCTGACCTTTTTGAAACCATAAACAAAGCCTGTTCTGATGAACGGGCTTTTTTATTTCTTGCGCCTGACGGTTTTATCGTTCTAAGGCCTAGACATTGCCGACAACAAACATTTATCAGTGTTCCAGTTGCTTACTGCGAAGGCGGTAAGGCGTTGGAACGATATCAAGGTGAAGTTATTAATCTATCCCGTATGGGTAAGGCTGAGTTTGTTCAGTTTTATACCGCACGAAAAGGGTTTGATCGCCTTGCGTTAAAGCTTGGGTGGTCAAAGTTTGGTTGTCACAGAAACCTCGCCATCTGGCGTTATCAATTAAATTAAGGAGTTCGCATGGGTGGCGATGATGAAATCAAAGAAACTGAATTTGAGAAAGAACTTGGAAAAGTCTACTCAGAAAAGTGGGATTACTATCAAAACAATATTGTTCCGTTTGAAAATCAGATAATTGAAGATGCAAAAAGCAGCAATGATGCTTCAGTTTACCAAAGTATTGCTGATGATGTGAATTTGAGCAATAAGCGCAATTTTGCACAAGCCAGTGAAAAAACAGCGACTAATCTCGCAGCAAGTGGTGTGAACCCTAATAGTGGCAAGTTCAAAAATGCTGTAAATAGCCTGTCAGATATGGAGGCGGTAGCTACAGCAGATTCGGCAAGCAGGGCGCAAGTCTCAGGGCAAGAGCGTTATTTAGACAAAATGGGCAATGTAATGGCTATGGGTGATGGTCAATCAACAAAAGCTGTTTCTTCACTCAGTGACATTGCAATTAATTCACAACGTAAAGCAGTACATGATGCAAGTATTGCAGCGCAAAACCGTGATTCAACACTTGAAGCGGTAGGCGCATTGGGTGGTGCAGCAGCCTCTTACTATAAGCCTGAAAAGAAAAAGGAAGGGGGTAATTAATCATGTTAGGAAAAATACTCACCCAACAAAATCAAGAAGTCGATACTAATCAAAGCTCCGCTGGCATTCGAACGGACAAGTATCAACATGCAATGGCAGATCTGACCCGTGAGCAATGGGAAGATTATAAAAATCGCTTTTTACCTGTACAAAATGAGTTACTTGAGCTTTCGCAGAATGACCAGCTATTAACTGAGCAGTTGGCTAGAAATGAAACCAATATAGAAAACTCTTTTAACAGTGCCGAACAGAACGAGTCCATTAGAATGGGGCGCTATGGCCTTAGTAATTTGGATACGCAGCAGAGCAAGAACAATAATCAGTTGCTTAAAAGTTTGACAACCGCCTCAGTAAACAATGAAACCCGCCAAGCTGTTGATGACTTGCAAAACAAGATCATCACTGGACAGGGAGCTGCAAGAGCTCAACTAGCTGATATAGGGAAAAATTAATATGTCATATTCAATCATGAGCATGGGCGCAAGCACAAAGAATCAGGCTCAGCAGTCGCTTAAAACTTTGTCTGACTTAGAGGCGAACCGTGAAGCGCAGAATAAAAATATTAAACAACAGAAAAAGCAATCAACTCTTGGTGGTGTTGGTACAGGTGCAATGATTGGTGCTCAATTTGGTGGCCCGTGGGGTGCGGTCATTGGTGGCGTTATTGGTGGCATTGCTGGCTCATTATAAGGAATAGTTTTATGGCAGGTGGATTACTTAGGGGTTTGGAACGTGGCTACAACCTTGTTGAGCGCCACAAGGAGAGCGAATTTAGACGACAACGGTTGTCTGATATAGATGCTCGAAATGAGCAGCGTTATGCTGATTCTCAAAAGCGTCTAGCCGACATTGACAGCCGAAATGAGCAGCGCTATCAAGACTCGCAAAAGCGATACTCACTAATGGATAAACGCAACGAAGATCGCTATCAAGATACGCTTGATTATCGTGAGCAACAGCAAGCAGCGGCAAAAGAGAATCGTGATTGGCAAAAATCACGAACTGAGCGTAATGATCAGTGGAAGCAAGATCAACAGATGATGGGCGCTGGTTGGGATTACTTTATGCAAAATGGTGACATCTCACCAGAGCACAAAGAAATGTTTGAGCGTAATGCTGGTTATTCTCCAATGACATTTATGAAACCTGAGTATCGAGAAAAAGTTAAGTTCCTTGATAAGCGGGTAAATGAAATCGTCAAGTCAGGCAAACTGTCAGAAGCCAACTCGCCTGATGTTATTAATGCGTTCAATGAAATTTATTCAGATCGCATTAAGCGAAGTGTTGGTGAATTTGATTCTGTTCGTGGCACTAACATTAAAGACGTTAACTTTCATGGCTTCATTCCTGTAGGTGAAAAAGGTGATGTTACCTTTGCGCTTAAGGTTGATTATGAAAACGGTGATAGCTCCGTACAGGCAATGTCTAAAGGTCGAAGTGCAGACCCTAAAGATCCGCCAGAGGTTATGTCTCCGCAAGAGCTAATCCAGACTATGAAAGCGAAAACGGTTATGGCCGATATGATGGAACGGCCAGATTATTGGAGTGGTATTGGTCGCAAAATGGGCGCTGGTAGCCGTGGTGGTTCTTCTTCTGATAAAACTGAAGCGGCTTATCGTAAAGAGCTTTCAGCTATTGAGCGTGATTTAGCTAATCAGAAAGCGAAGATTATGAGCAGTGATGATCACATGGATGATGAAAGTCGCAGTGCAGCCGTTGAGCGAGTTGAGCAAGTGTTTTCGCAGCGCAGAAAGGCAATTGATGAAAGTTACGGGATTAAGCCTAAAGAGAAGAAGCAAACAGGCGCAGCCGAACAATCACCTGATACTAGCAAGTTAAAAAGTAAGCTAGACGGTTATAGTCCAGATAACGTGATCCAGAAAATAATGGAAAGCAACAAAGGCATGACCAAAGATCAAGCAATCAAAGCCGCAGTTTCACAAGGATATTTATCGAATGTCGAATAAGTTCTATGACCCGTTTGCAGAAAAAGAAATTGAATTTAATGATCCATTTGCTCAACCTAAAGCAGAAAGCGGTGTAGTTGCCGCTTTTGGCGCTGGTGTCGATCAACTGCAAGAGATTGGTTATCGTGCGGTTAAAGGTTTTACTGATACGGGCGAAAATACAGAGGGTTATGAAGAAGGTTCATTTAGTCGCTCTGTTGCTGAAACCATTGGTCAAGGCGGTACGTTGTCACAATGGGCTGATGAAGGTATTAAGCGCAACCAAGAAGAACAAAAAGCGTATAAGCCAACGGTCGAGAGCTATAAAGATATTGATTCACTTGGTGACTTAGGTTCATACACTGGTGAATTAGTTTCTAACTCTTTGCCTTATATGGCAGGTGCGGCTACTGGTGCAGGTGCTTTTGTCATGGGTGGTGGTTTATCTGAAGAAGCTTATTCTTCACAACCAGAAGATGAAAAGAATGTAACTAGAGCTGTTACTTCTGGCTTTGGTCAAATGGCATTAGAGCGCATTGGTTTAAAAGGCTCTACAGGTCAGATTTACGACGCAGTAAAAAAAGAAGGTTTGCGTAATACCGCTAAACGTATTCGTAAAGGTGAGTTTGCCGAAGTTTATAAACGCCCTGATTCTGCTTTAGAGTTTGGACGTAGAGTGTTATTTGGTGCTGCCATTGAAGGTGCAACAGAAACAGGCCAAGAGGCACTTGCTCAATGGGGCGCAGGTAAAGACTTAAGCGAGATTAATCATCTTGACGAGGCTTTTGTTGGCGGTTTTGTTGTCGGTGGCACGATTAGAGCAGGTTCAGAGTCAGCTCAGCTTGCTATGGATTGGCAGAAAAAGGCGCAGCCAGTTGCTAAAACGGGTATTGAATCGCTTGTTGAATCAGGCGTTCCCATGGATGAAGCGATTGAGCAAGTTAGGCAGCAGTTGATTGATTCAGCCATAAAGCAAGGTATGACAGAAGTCCAAGCCGAGGCGGTAGCAAGCCGAACGTTGAAGCTTGAATACGATATTGATCACGAAGTCTTTACGCCTGTTGCTGATGATGTTGCCAGCCGTAGGGCTGCAATGAATGAGCGATTACACCAACAACGTGTAGAGGGTGGTTTTGGTCAGGTTCAGGAATCTTTAGCGGGTGATAATGCCTCAAGTGTTGACGATTTATTGAGTGAAGCTAAAGACTTTAATGATCCATTTGCGAGCGAATTAGAGCAACAACAAGCGTTTGAACAGGATCAAAATATCAAAGGATACCAGCAGCAGATCGCCGATGAAGTCAATTCGCAGCCTTTGGCCATTGAGGATAAGGGTGTAATATTCGCCAATGATAATAGCCAAGAGCAATTAACAACAGATGATGAAGCAGCAAGCGCTACTCCCGCCAACTTGGATACTGGAAGCGTTATCGAAGAAGGTGATCAGCAATCAGGAAGCGCACCAAGTAGCGATATACTTCCACAAACAGGAATTGATGAGCAAGGAAATGCCGATACCAGCGGAGTTGAGTCAGACAGTGGAGAAACTGCTTCTGTATCATCTGGAAACGATTTACACCACAGTTCATTAGATGAATCACCACCTAATCAAGAAGTAAAACCAGAACAACAAGCGGCCTCACAAGAGGCCGTTTCTGTATCTGGCGATCAGCAAGTTAAACCTAAAACAGTTGACGAAGCTACACTGCAATCGGAATATGACTTTTCTTATGAAGGACTTTCTTCTGTAGGCCAAAAGAACGCTAGAGAAGCTGTTGCTAGAATTAAAAACTTAGATAAAGAACAAAACAGCGAGGCTAAGCAAAGAAAAGTTGAATCGATTAAAATAGCTATAAATAAGGCGAGAGTACCAGAAGATATAAAAAGTAAGTTGAGCAAATTGCTTGATGTTGCAAGTTCTGACAGCTCAGCCAATATCGACCAACAAGCTCACGAAGCGGCCACTTCTCCACTTAATGATTTACCTGAACCTACTCAAGCGCAAAAAGAAGCGAATAACTATAAATTAGGCCGAGTTAAACACAGTGGTTTTGATATTGGCATCGAGAACCCGCAAGGCAGTGACCGCAAAGGTGTTGATTCTGACGGTAAAGAATGGTCTGTAAAAATGAATCATCATTATGGTGATATTACAGGCACTAAAGGTGCAGACGGAGATGCGCTTGATGTATTCGTTAAGCCTTCAACTGATAACAGCAATAAGGTGTTTGTTGTTAACCAGGTAGATTCAAAGTCGAGAAAGTTTGACGAACATAAAATCATGCTTGGTTTTGAGACTAAAGCGGAAGCTGAAAAGGCTTATTTATCGAATTACTCTAAAGGCTGGAAAGGTACGGGCTCTATTGCTGAAATGTCACTTGATGATTTTAAGGCATGGGCTAAGGACGGTGATACTACTAAGCCCGTTGAGCTTAAAGCCGAGTCAAAACCTGATTTATATGCTGATGGTGTTGAGCGTGTAACTCATACCACTAAAAAGGGTAAAGAGTTAACCGGCATTATTGATAACAATTTAACTCGCAATGAAGCTAAGGCGATTGATCCGTTTTCCTTCCGCAAAGGTAAGGACGGTTGGTTTATTCGTGAAGAACGTATTAATGAGCATAACGATAAGCTACTTAAAGGTGCTGAGGTTAAGGCAGAAAAAGAACGTGGCATTACTGTTGATGCGAAACAGGAAAAGCCTAATATAGAAAACAAACCTACATCTAGGCATAAGCCTGTTGCTAAAAATTCAGACGGTGAAATTGAAGAAAAGCGGAGTGCAAGTAACCAGCCAAGTTTTGATGACGTAAAAGATACTCACATTGCACTTGCAGGAAAAACGGCTACTGGTCACTTCATGGCTACACACATTAGAAAGCTTTCTTCTGAAATCCAAACCAATATGATGCTTGGTGACGACTTCGATACAGCTTGGCAGAAAGAAAATGGTAAATTTGATCCTATCATCGAAGTTGCTTATAGAGATTTCCTTGGCAGGGTGATTGATGCTAAAGCTAAAGCCGTTGAAAACTCAGCAACAAAAGCCGATACTGAAACTAAGCAAGTAACGGAATCAAAACAAGATGAAACAATTGCAAGCGATAATCAAACAGAGCGTACTGGACAGCAACCCGACTTATCAAGCAATGAGCAAGGACGAGTTGGAAGTAGAGACAGCGGCGTTGGCAAGGATGACAGTGAAGGAAATGGAAGCGCTGCAACAAGTGGGCGTGGAAAAGAACGAAGCACAAAGCCAAGCACTAAAAACCATTCTGGAACATCAAGCTTAAACCTTGACGATGTTGATAACATTGCAAACGGTACTGAAAGTGAGCGAGTTGCTACCAATTTAGAAGCGATCCGCTTACTTAAACAAATTCAAGCAGAAGATAGACCCGCTACACTTGAAGAAAAGAAAATTCTTGCCCGTTATGTTGGCTGGGGCGGTTTAAAAGATGTTTTCAATTCTCAGACCCGCAAGAAATTCGCTAAAGAAGCACACGCTGAGCTTAAAAAACTTTTAACCCGTTCAGAGTATGAAGGTGTTAGGGAGTCGATCCAAACCGCTTTTTATACGTCTAAAGATATTGTTAAGGCTATGTGGTCCGGCGTTGAAGCGTTTGGCCTTGGCACTAAGCCTATGAATGTGGTTGAGCCAAGTGTCGGCAGTGGTAACTTTATTGGCTGGCAACCTGAACATTTACGCAAACAGTCGCATTGGTCGGCTACTGAGATTGACCCAATCACTGGTAACTTAGCCAAGCTGATTTATGACGAGTCAGACATTCAGGTTAAAGGTTATCAAGATGCTAAGTTTAAACAGGGCGTTTTCTCTTTAGCGATTGGTAACCCGCCGTTTGGCGCTTTCACTGTTACAGATAGCACATTCAAAGATATTTCAGGTTTATCTATTCACAATTACATGATTGCTAAAACATCAAAGCTGTTGCACGAAAACGGTTTAATGATGATGGTGATCACTAGCCGATTCTTAGACACAAAAAACGCTAACCATAGTGAATTGTCTAAAACTATGGATTTTGTAGGTGCGATTCGTTTACCGAATACGGCCTTTAAGTCTAATGCGGGAACGGAGGTTACTACCGATGTGGTGATATTCCGTAAGCTTAAAGAGGGTGAAAAGGCTACCAATACCGTTTGGAATGATACCCAAGGACAGGTTAACGGGGTTCGCATTAATAAATGGTTCGAACAAAACCCGCAATATGTCCTCGGTGAA
Source organism: Parashewanella hymeniacidonis (assembly GCF_016900895.1). GTDB lineage: Bacteria > Pseudomonadota > Gammaproteobacteria > Enterobacterales > Shewanellaceae > Parashewanella > Parashewanella hymeniacidonis. The sequence continues at coordinate 26,983 of NZ_JAFEUN010000006.1, read as the reverse complement.
GTGTCTAACCAAGGCACTATGTATGCGAGTCGTGCCGAAGGTGGCGAACTGACGGTTAACCCAACGGCTGAACATGCTGATATTGGTAAGTCGCTGTCTAATGCGATTGCTAAACTGGCTGATAATGTTGATTTAACCGTAAGTAATGAAACTTTAGACAAAGTTGGCGGTGAAGTTACCTTAACTGAAAGTGACTTGTCTATTGGCGGTATGGTGCTTAACGGTGACGATAATGTTGTATTACGTGAAGATGACGACATTGAAGGCAATGCAGTATTAACCAAAGTTACACCAGATACAGTATGGACTGAAAACGGCAAGCATTTAGAAGCGATTAAGACGTTTGATAAAGATAAGCAGCGTATTGCTGCTTATGCTAAAACTCATTTGCTCAATGCTGCAGGTAAATTAAAAAGCTCATATAAGACTAATGCCTTTAAAGCGATTGAGGGGTATTTAAACGGCACTGTACCTTTTGGCAAGTTCAGAGGTGAGCTATTAAAAGCCTTGGGTAATGCTCAATTAGGTCCTAATAAGTTTAAGCGCCTTAAAGCGATTCTTAAGATCCGTAATACTGCGCTTGCACTTCTAAAAGCTGAAAAGCAAAACCTAAGTAATGTTGAAGCACTGAGAACGCAGCTTAATAAAGATTATGATGCGCTTGCTTCTATGGGGACTAAGTCTAAACCTGAAAGTATTGAGAAAAACTTAGGCCTATTAAATGGAAACTTAGACATTGAGTCTGGTTTGGATAGTGTCTCTAAGTCATCTAAGAAAGTGACTAAACACGCTATTTTTGATAAGCGCATGATTCAGCCATACGTTAAGCCTGAATCTGCGGATAATGTTGATGATGCAGTTAACTTCTCGATGAAAGAGAAAGGCGTTGTTGATGTAGCTTATATCGCTGACTTAATGGGTAAGTCTAAGATTGAAGCGAAAAAGCTATTAACTGAAGGTGATAAGCCGTATTTACTTCAAGATCCTGAAAGTGGCAATTATGTATTTGTTGATGATTATTTGTCAGGGAATGTTAAAGCCAAGCTTGCCGCCGCAGAAAATGCAGGTTTAGACAAAAACGCAGAATTATTGAAAACGGCTTTACCTAAAGATAAAACCACAGAACAGGTTAAACCTTCCATTCGTGCGACTTGGATGGACGAAGGAGTATTTGAGTCGTTTTTATCTGCTTTAGGTGTAAATGCTAATGTTTCCGTTGATCGCTCAATTGGTTCAATCAAAATTTTAAAACACTCAGCAGCCGATAAAACCACGCTTGCTAACCAATTTAACAATGGTATTGGTTTAAGTGTTAGCAAATTATTTGAACACGCAGCAACGGGTAAGGCATTGGTTATTTATGATCGCATCGATGCTAAAACTTCAGTTAAGAATGATAAAAAAACCAGTCAAGCCAATGTGCTAGTTAACAAGTTAGCGGATCTGTTTACCACTTGGTCGAATAGCAACCCTGATATTAAAAAGCAGATAACTGATAACTTTAACGATAGAGTCAACACGCATACGGTTAGAAAGTTTAACGGACGTTTATATCTTCAAACGGTAGGTATGAATCCTGAAATCGATATGCGTAAAACTCAGCTAGACGGTGCTTTGCGTATGATTCAAACGCCTAACGCATTACTTGATCATACTGTTGGTGCGGGTAAAACTTTTACTGCAATTACTGGCGTGATGGAGCGTAGACGCTTAGGTATGAGCAAGAAACCACTTGTTGTTGTGCCTAATCATATTATTGGTTCGTTTACCGCAGATTTTTACAAACTTTATCCTGGTGCTAGAGTCTTGGCGGCATCTGATAAACAGATGGATGCCAAAAACCGTAAAAAGTTTTTCTCACAAATGGCTACTGGTGATTATGATGCGATTATTATTGGTCATTCTCATCTTAAAAAGTTACCTAATGATTTTGAATCCACTGAAATGGTGTTCAATGAGAAAATTGACGAACTAAGAGAAGCGTTAGAAAAAGCCAAAAAAGAGAAACAGGAAGCGGGCGGGCGTGGTGCTTCTGTTTCGCAAATGGAAAAGAGTATTACCGGGCTAAAGGATAAACTTAAAGCTAAGAAGGAAGCGCTTGAGAAAGAAAAGGACAGTATAGGGTTTAGCTTCTCTGATCTCGGCATTGATTACATGGTAATGGATGAAGCGCATGAGTTTAAAAACTTAATGTATGCGACCCGTGGTGATCGTGTTGTGGGCATGAATGACCCTAAAGGTAGTGATAAGGCGCTTGATTTACTTATAAAGGCTAGAGGTGTTCAAGGTCTTGAAAATGGTGGTGTAACCTTTATGACAGGTACACCAGTATCAAACAGCTTAGTCGAGATTTATACAATGATGTATTACCTCGGTCACGATATGCTGAAAGAGAATCATATCTCTCATTATGATGCATTTTCAGGTTCGTTTATTGATACTCAGGTTGCACTCGAGTACACGCCTACAGGTACGGTTAAAGAAAGACGTATATTAAAAGGTTTAAACAGTGCTAAAGAGCTGATTGCTAAATACAAACAGTTTGCTGATGTTATTACTCAAGCTGATATGGTTAATATCTATGCTCAAGATGTAGGTGAGCGCAATGAGCGAGAAGGTACGAATGAAACTACCCGCTTCCCTATCCCTAATGTTGCTAATGGCGGCAGGCAGTTAGTTACCACTAAAGCGTCAGAAACTCAAAAAGAATTCAATGATTATCTTATTGCCAGAATGGAAGGTATTGAATCTATCTCTGGTCGTGAAGCGCGAAAAGAATACGCTAAGATTGATAACCCGCTTTGGGTGTTGAGTGATGCCCGTAAAGCTTCGCTTGATGTTCGCTTAGTTGATCCGTCACTGCAAGCAGATCCTACTGGTAAGGTAAAAAGTGCGGCTAAATCGATTAAAGAAAATTACGACAAGTGGACTAAAGAGAAAGGTACTCAGCTTGTTTTCTCTGATATGGGCGTACCGACTAAAACCGCAGCGGGTAACGCCAAAGCTGATTTAGTTAAGTTGGCAGCTTTGGTCATGGACGATAAAAAGGCTCGGTCATTTGTAACTACTTCGCTTAAATCTCAGGAAAATGCTTATACCAGTACATTGGTAGAGCTCGTTGAAATGGTGAGAAGTAACCATGATCTTGACGCAGACAAGGCCGAAAAAGCGGAAGATATGATCCGAGACTTGGAAGCGGCAACATTAACCGCTGATACTGGCTTTAGTGTTTACGATGATTTAAAACAGACACTTATTGAGTCTGGCATTCCTGAAAACGAAATAGCTTTTATTCATGACTACAACACACCTTCTAAAAAAGATGCACTATTTGACGCAGTAAATGAAGGCGATATTCGTGTGCTTATTGGTTCATCTTCTAAAATGGGCGCTGGTACGAATGTACAAAAACGCTTGGTTGCACTTCATCACATGGATGCGCCTTGGCGTCCGTCTGATATGGAACAACGTGAAGGGCGCATTATTCGTCAGGGTAATTCGTTTTATGAGCAAGCCGCAGCTAAAGGAAAGCCTGAATCTTTTGAAGTTGTGATCAATGCTTATTCTACTGAAGGTTCTAGCGACCCGGTTATGTGGCAAATTCTGGAAAGAAAAGCCGCAGCGATTGAGCAATTCCGCAATGGTGATATTGATGAATTTGTAGAAGATCAAAACAGTGATGCGGATAGTTACGCAAACTTTAAGGCGCAAACTACGGGCAATCCTATTTATAAGATGAAGCTTGGTTCTGACGGTGAGTTGCTTGGATTAGAGACTGATTTCACCTCTAAATCTATGGAGTATGACGCAGCCAATAAGACGGTTAGAAACTACGACAAGAATAAGGCTAAGTTATCAGGCTTTATTAATATGGTATCTAAGATCAAATTTGACCACTTTGATATGGCTGGATTTAAGAAAGTTCTTGCCGATGCCGTTGAGCAACAATCAAATGATGCTGAAGCTTATCAAATTGAGGATGCTGCATGGGAAATGCTGTCTGATGCGAGAAAGAAAAAGGTCAAAAAGCCAGTTCGACCAAAGCTAAAGGATATATATGCTCATAATCACAGTTATTCTAAGGCGCTTAATAATGAGTTAATTGCTCCGCTTTCTCAGGCTTTAAAAGACACTGACTTACGTTTAGGTGAGTCTATCGAGCAAGAGCTTAAACTGGATGACAATGTTGTTATTGGTATTAGTGTTGAAACGGCTTCTATTGGTGAGAAAGATAAAACGTATAACTCTGAAGTTTATTTAAAACTTGGTAAAGCGAATATATCTTTAACTGAAAGCCGCAATGTAAAGGACTTTAAAACGCCTAAAGTTGTTTCTGCGCTTCACCCTGCAGTTACTGAGAAAACCATTAAAGAGTATCTTGATGCAGCGAAAAGCAACCTTTCAAGTTTAGAAAGCGATTATAAAAACGCTCAACCAGCTTTGAAAAATGCACCTAGTGATAAAGCGTTAACCTCTGAGAAAGATAAAAACCTTTGGTTAGAAGTAGAAACGGAAATTGCCGATATTAAAGACAAGATCCGCAGAAGCGAAAAGCCAAACAGATTTATTGATAAAGAAGAAATTCGCAATGTTAAGGCCGCAGCGAATGACGTTAGCATTAAGCCTGAAACCGTAACTTTTAACGGAGAAAGCTTTGAAACATTAGGCTTAGATATTCAGACCACTAAAGGCAAAGTTAAACCAGCTTATGATAAAGACGGTAATTATGTTCACTTAGTTGGTCAGAACATTTTAGGCGAAGATTCTGAGTTCATTATTGAAGGAGTTAAGAAAAAGCCTGATTCTATACCGGCACAGGATTATGCTTTCTTGGATAAGTTGAAACCGCAACCAGAGCAAGACATTGAACAGGTAGCGTTAAAAAGCTCTATCCCTAGCATTGTAAAAGCTAAAAACAAGACCAAGCCTAAAGGTATTAGTGTTGCAGAAGGCGAAAAGATTGTTAAGGAGTTTCTTGATAACTACAATGGCAACATTAAGCTTGATTATGTAGTAAAAGAAACTCAGGAGGAAATCTATGGACCAGAATACACCATCGAAAAAGAAGGACGGATCAAAGGCTCATTCAATCGAGAAAGAGGGGTATTTGCCATTGCCACAGCCAATTTGTCAGATAGGGCTGATGCGAGAGAAACACTCAGACACGAAATCCTCGGACACTACGGACTCACCTTATTTGGTGAAAATGTTAAGAAAGATATTCTTCAGAAAATAATTGATTCTAAAAATGAGCCAAGCTTGAAAAAACTTTGGCTTTTAATTGAACACAACAAGCATTACAAAAAATTATCCAAAGAATTGCAAGCCGAAGAAGTGTTTGCGCATGTTGTAGAGGCTAAACGCAATAAAGCGCAACGTATTTATGATGTAATTACCTCTTGGTTGCGTCATGCACTTAAGAAGATTGGCTTAAGTAAATATCCAGTATCAACTAGCGAACTGCACCGACTCGGTGAAACTATCGCTAAAAATATCCGTAATGGCAAAGTAGGGAATAATAACCCACCACCAAAGGGCGGTTTTAAACCGTCAACGGATATGTTTAGTCGATCTGATGATTCAATAGTCTTAGCTGATGAAAAGCTTGTTGATGCAGGCATTCGTAAAATTCAGGATAAATTTAGAAGGTTAAAGGTCTTACAAGGTAAGCTTTCTATCACTGAAAGTAATAATACTTACCAGGCTGAAGAAGCATTTCACGGTAAAGTAACCGAAGATCTGCGAGAAATGGAAGTTAACCACGTTGATAAAATCACTGAATCAATGGCAAAACATAAACTGACTCAAGAGGAAGTTGACCTATATCTGATTGCTAAACATGCCGAAGAACGTAACGCATATATAGATACCATTAACCCTGAGCTACAGGGTAAAGGTTCAGGCATGAGTAACGAAGATGCGCAAGCCATTTTAGATAAAGCCGTATTTGAAGGTAAACGACTGCAGTTAGAAGAAGTGGCGAACCATGTTTATGCAATGCTGACTGAAACTCGTCAACGTATGGTTGATTCTGGCCTTGAAGCGCAAGATGCAATTGATTCATGGCAAGAGCAGTATCAATACTATGTGCCATTGAAAGGTTATGCTGTAGATGATGCCAAGTCACAAGAAGGTAAGAGGTTCGGCACTGGCAAAGGATTTAATGTTAAAGGTCGTGAAACGATAAAAGCATTAGGCCGTAGGTCTTTGGCTGAATCTCCGTTGCTTCATACTATTTCAGATACTTCTAGGGCAATTATTAGGGCCAGAAAAAATGAAGTTGGTAACACTTTCATAAAAATGGTTAAAGACAACCCTGATTCAGACTTTTGGCAAGTGTTCACCGAAGAACAGCCAGATATGAAGCGAGGTACCAGAAAAGTAAACGGTCAAACTCAAGTTGAACAAGTACCAATGTCAGGCTTTGAAATGGCTAAAGACGTTGATAATTACTTCACCACTAAAATTGATGGTGTTGAGCGTTATATCAAGGTTAAGGATCCATTGATATTAAAAGCCATGAATAACTTAGGTGTTGAGCAAACCAATGTCATTACTCAAACCTTAGGTAAAGTGACTCGCACATTGTCCGCACTGGTGACAACGTGGAACCCTGAATTTATGCTGACTAACTTCAGTCGTGATATTCAGACCGCTATTTATAATGTATTGGCTGAAACTCAAATTGCCGACGGTAAAGCGAAAGGCACTGAGAAACTTGCTAAGAAGATGATCAAGTCTGTACCTAAAGCAATGGTGACACTTCGAAAAGCCTTTAGAGAAAATAGCTTTGAAGGTGAATGGGGCAGTTATTTAAAAGAGTTTTTAGAGCATGGTGCAAAAACGGGTTGGGTTAATCAAAAAGACATTAACGAACTCGGCAAACAATTAAATGGTGCTATAGCTGCTGCTAGTGATACGGCTACTGGTAAAGCAAGAAAGCATTTCAATACCGTGATTGATTTTGTGTCTGACTATAACGACATTGTAGAGAACGCTACTCGTTTCAGTACCTACTATCATGCTCGTAAGCAAGGTGTCAGTGCAAAGCAAGCCGCCAGTTTAGCCAAAAACTTAACCGTTAACTTTAACCGCAAGGGCGAGTGGGGTAACACGGTCAACTCTTTATATATGTTTGCTAATGCCAGTGTGCAGGGTACGGCTAACATGCTTAGAGCGATTGCGACACCTAAAGACGTAACCAAGTCTCGTTTGAATCCGGCACGTTATAACCTTTCACAAAAAATCGCTTTTGGTACCGTTATGGCTACGATTGCGGCTTCACACCTAATGCGCATGATTGGCGGTGATGATGAAGATGGTGAACCTTACTATGACAAAATCCCTGACTATGTAAAAGCAAACAACTTTGTGATCATGCTAGGTGAAGGCAAGGATTATGTTGCTATCCCTATGCCTTATGGTTACAACATCTTTGCAAATATCGGTCATGCGCTTGATGATCTTCAACGTGGCAAGTCAGTTGGTAAAGTGGCGAGTCGATTAATGCTTACAGCTACTTCGGTGTTTTCGCCTATTGGCTCAAGCGATAGCCAAAACATTGAAACGGGTTTACTTAAAACGGCAATGCCTACGGTTGGAAAGCCAATTGTTGAGTTAGTGGCTAATGAAAACTTCTTCGGGAGCAATATCTATCCTGAGCAATCGGGTTACAAGGTGAAGAAGTCGGACGGCCATTTAGGGGATAATCGCACTTGGCAATGGCTCAGTGATATGACTACCTGGTTAAATGACAATACTGGTGGTTCGAAATATCGAGAAGGTGGGATTAGTATTGCACCGCAATCTATTCAGCACATGCTTAAATTTATTGGTGGTGGTTTATTCCAGTTCGCTTCCAGAACCACAAGCTCAACGGCAAAAGTGGCAAGCGGTGAAGAGGTTGATCGCAGAGACATTCCATTTAGTCGTAGATTTTATAAGGCAGTAGATCCTCGAACTAACATCAGTAACTTTTATGATGATAAGTCATTACTCGATGCTTACAAGATGGAATATAAAACATTACCAGCTAGTGAGCGTTCAGCCTATAAGCAGAAGTATGATCGTCAGTTGAAGTTGCATGCGTATGGTCATGTGCTGGAAAAGCAGCTTAGAAACCTTAATCAAATGAAACGTAAAATTGAGGGTTCTAAGATGGACGAAGCCAAGAAAGAAAAGCTGATAGAGAAAATCGACAATAAGAAAATTGAATTGTCATTGCAGTTTTCTCAAAAGAAAAAGCAACTAGGCATTAAAGATCTATAAATAGGAAGGTCGCAAGGATGCGGCTCTATTTTTGTTTGTCCAGTGCAAACCATACCGTTCCACCAATACCCACCAGAAAATAAGCGGCTATCTTCAGATTTTCGCTTACTCCCAAAAAGTGCAATAGTGATATTGCCAGCACTCCACCGACTACCCAACACAACGGGAAATAGAAGATCACCTTTATATAAGCTAAAAAACCGTCTTTCTGTTCATCCATCCTGTCTTTCCCTTTTAATTTTGTGAGAACTAACCGATAATACCACGCCTTAAAACGATCGCTGTGGCGAAATCATTTTTAAGGGCAAAAATTCAAGTGTGTACATATTTGAGTACATATTTACCAAAATCACTAAACTGGCTGATTATAATTATAGTCTATACAATGACTTACAACATTTTGAAAAGTTGTCTTTTATAATCCGCGCGAATTACAAAAACATGCTATTTAAAGGAAGCTTAACCATGGCTATCGAACGTACTTTTTCTATCGTAAAACCAGATGCTGTTGCAAAAAACAAAATCGGTGCAATCTACAGCCGTTTCGAAGACGCTGGTCTGAAAATTGTTGCTGCAAAAATGCTACACCTGACTAAAGAGCAAGCAGAAGGTTTCTACGCTGAGCACAGCGAGCGTCCTTTCTTTGGTGCATTAGTTGAATTCATGACTTCTGGTCCTATCACTGTTCAAGTTTTAGAAGGTGAAAACGCAGTTTTAGCTCACCGTGAAATCTTGGGTGCTACAAACCCAGCTGAAGCAGCTGAAGGTACTATCCGTGCTGATTTTGCTAACAGCATCGATGAGAACGCTGCTCACGGTTCTGACTCTCTTGCTTCTGCAGAGCGTGAAATTGCTTATTTCTTCAGCCCAGAAGAAATCAAGCCACGCACTCGTTAATTTTTGAGTTATAAATTTTTAAAAGCCCACTTTTAGTGGGTTTTTTATTTAATGCGTCTTAATTTTTGTCTTTATTCAACTCAGTCACTACGATTATTTATCTTGATTACAACATTCTAATTAGAGTGTTTCTAAGTACCACATGCTTTTTTTAAATTGCGAAATATGTATCTTAAAAGTAATGCTGAGTATCAAATAGTATTAACCTTATTTAAAGATAATGTAAGCGCTGTAATTTAGTTTTCTAAACTGTGATCTGTGACACGGTATGGCCTTTTTTGTTACTCATATCCCTGATTGGCATCTGTTAGTATTTTTCCCCTAAATAGAATTCAATTTTTTTCGTCAACACTTATGTTCTTCATCTGGACGAGTTAAAGAACAACCAATTAATTGAATTCTTATGTCAAGGCTAGCTACTTCAGAAATTTATCGCTTTTATATGGGCAAGCTTTCCAACTTCTTTTAGTCTGAAGCTAGCGCTCCGAGCAATACAATTTATGTCAGTGGTTATCCCTTGGTTGATAGTGATATCGTTTATCCCAATACAGAAGATGAATCCGGTCATGGATGTAAAGTTTCAACAAACTGAGCTCTCTGGAGAGCTTAAGGAGAAAAATTTCAACTAAACCTGAGCGTGAACTGTGAACTGAATTAAGTTAATGGATTACGACTCAGATTCTCTATGTCAGGGCTGACTTATTTTTAAAAACAAGGCTATTTAGCCAAGAGGTTTTTGCAAATGAGTACGAAATTGATAAAAACATTAACGGCGACGGCAGTCGTATTTGCTTTATTTGGTTGTGGCAGCAGTCACAAACATCATAAAAACCCCGCTCCAAACCCTAAAGAACCATTTGTGCTGAATGTCATTCATATGAATGATCTACATTCACAATTTGATGGCGTTGATGGACAGTTTTTAATGGGGAAAGACTCTGTTAATAAACAGAAGTTTTACACTACATTTGGTGGTTACCCGAGAGTGTTGCAACAAGTTAATGACGATATTGCTGCGAGTGATAAGTCACAAACTGCATCATTGATTCTTAATGCTGGTGATCCTTTACAAGGGAGTATTTATTTCCAAACATTTAATGGCGAAGCTAATGCCAATCTTCTGAAAAATATGAAGATCGATGCAATGGCAGTAGGTAATCATGAGTTTGATTTAGGTACACCCGCTCTAAAAATGCTAGCAACTACCGTTAACTTTCCGATGTTGGCTGACAACATGGATGCATCTAAAAACGATGACTTAAAAGATGTTTCCTCCATAAAGTCTTATCAGTTGTTTGCATATAAAGGCGCAAGCAAGAGAAAGATAGGCAATGTTTCAGATGCAAAAAGCGGTGAAGTTGTTGTCGCTGTCATTGGCGTTGCTCTTGAAAATATGGGTGACTTTGTAAGTGATAGTAATTTTGCGGGTGTGACGTTCAGCAGTGAAATTGAAAGCACTCAAAAAGAAATTGATACCCTAAAAATATTGGGGGTTGATAAAGTTGTTGTGGTTTCTCATATTGGATTAGCGGCAGATAAAAAGTTGGCTCAAGGTACAACAGGTATTGATTTAATCGTTGGAGGGCATTCTCATACCTTATTGGGAGACTTTACTAATATCGGTTTAACCGATAACGGTGAATACGCAGAAATGTTGTCGCAAAAAACGGGTGATGCTAAGACCTGTATTGTACAAGCCGGTAGCAATGCTCAAGCAGTAGGTGAAGTTCAAGTTCAATTTGATAAAGATGGAAATGTCGAGACTTGCCAAGGTCACAATACATTACTTTCAGCGGATGAGTTTTATAGTGATGAATCGCAACAGACTAAAGTCACAGATGAAACTAAAGCTGAAATTGAAAATTATATTTCAGGTTTAGAAAATAAAGATTTAAAAATAGTAACTGAAAACCCTGATTTACGCTCACAAATAGATACTGATTATAAGAACAGCCAACAATATCAAGATGCCATAGGCTCACAAATTGGCGTATCTGCGCATACTATTTATCAAGTACGTAGACCTGGTGATTTAAGTGAAGTTGGCAACTATCAAGAACCAATTGATACTACGGTGAATGAATGTTCAGCAACAGGTTCTAAATTACGTTGTTATCACGGTTCACAAGTCGCTCCTCTTGTTGGTCAAGCATTCTTAGATTGGCTCAACTCAGATGATGTTCAAAATGCGCTTGATGCCACAAATGGAAGGCATGTAGATGTTGCTCTAGTTGCTGCTGGTGGTGTGAGAACCAATATAAAATCGGGTGCGTTTTATGAAGGGAATATCCGTTTAGAGATGTTGCCGTTCAAAAACCATTTAACAGTAATGACGATTACAGGGGCTGAACTGAAAAGTGTCTTGATGTCGACGATCGCACCTGTATTAGATGCTACTGCGCATGCAGGTAAGTTCCCATATGTCGCAGGTATGAGATATACATTTGTGCAGTCAGCCAGTGATAATACAATAGGTACTTTCTCTCAGTTGCAACTGAAACAAACAAGTGAGGATGGTACTGTTTCATGGCAAAATATTAATGACGCTGACTCATATACCATTGCAGTAGGCAATTATAATGCTAATGGTAATGACGGTTGGAGTGAATTAGCAAAAGCTGAAGCAAAAGGCGATGGCACAACTACGAACCGTCAAGATGTGTACTTTGACGTAGATCCTAAGACTAGTGTTCGTACGCCAGCTGTCAAGTCGGTCACAATGACTGCTACTGAGAAAGATGGCAAAACAACTTACACACCTGTGGGTGAACCTGAGTGCAGTGGTAATACCTTTTGTGATTCCGACGCTCAGTCATTTATTAACTTTAGTAAAGCACTAGGCGATACAGAGCTTGTTCCGAGCACTGAGAAAAACACAACACTCGTTTTTCAACCTAAATAAAGGTTATTAGAGCACTACGTTTAAAGGTGACGAATTTATTTCGTCATCTTTGTTTTATTGCCTTTGTAAAAGAATTGAAGTAAGCCAATGATAAAAATGGATGTTAGCATCACTCCAGCAAAAGGAACGGCTGTTCCAGTATATAAGATAGCGAGAATTGGGCCTGCAAGAGCACCACAACCAAATCTCAGCGTCCCGATTACTGCCGTAGCAGTGCCGGTTTCATTCTTAAATTTTAGCAATACGATAGCGTCACAACTTACAGAGATAATTCCTAATGAACCCATTAGAGGCATCAAGAATACCATAGTGTAGATATAATCTAATTGCAGCCAATTAACTAACGTTAGTCCGCTCGCAGTGATTAACCCGATAACTATCCCCCCTTTTAGCATGACTTTAGAACCAAATTTCGGAGATAGACGGGAGTTAATGACATTGGCAAACATTAACGAACCAACATTGAGACTAAATAAAGTTGAAAACGTCAGCTTATCAACTTTAAAAACTTCCATAAACACAAATGATGATGCTGTTAGATAGCAGAAGAATGCAAATGAAGTCAGAACGCCTGAAGCGATGTATGCTCTGACGCCTGGTTTGGTGAATACTGTTTTATATGCACCTAAAAAGCTTTTCTCAGTTCTTACTGATTTATCTTTGTCGCTCGACATTTTTAGTTTGAAAAGCACAAAAAACAATAGGACAAAAGCGTAAATCGATAGAATTCTAAAAATCCAATGCCAATTTAAAACATCTAAAATTAACGTGCCTATTGCTGGGGCAATCAATGGCGCTAGCATCATGATTAAACTGACATACGACATGCCTTTAGCGGTATTTTCTTTATATGTCTCTTTGATGTAACCCGGAATGACTACCGTAGCTGCTGCACCAACAAATGCCTGAAAAAATCGCAATATGAAAAACACATCCATATTGCTACTAAAGCTTAAGGCCAAACTGATGAGGCAAAAACAGCTTAAACCAAAAATAACGAGTGGCCTTCGGCCAAATTTATCCGCTAAATACCCAAAGCAGAGCATTCCTAAACCATATCCTGCTAGATAGGTGCTCAAGCTTTGCTGAACAATTGTGACGTCGGTACCAAACTCTCGAGCTATTTCGGTTAATGCTGGTAAGTACATATCTATAGCTAAAGGTGTAATTGCCACAATACTGGCAAGTAACGGCAATAGCAGCCATCTAGGAAGTTGGTTTGAAGATTGGAGATTAGTCATAAAAACTCTAAGAAAGAAATATAAAACGAATAACGCTTCTAGTTTAGAGGAATAAGCGTTTATTAGGGCTGAAATCCAAGGGTAGGATTATATCTTAAATCTGGCTGATGATTAGTGATCTTTTTTGTCTTCTATCTTAAAAAAGTCAGCCGGGTTTTCAATATTTTCGAAAGGAAGAGATGCTTGGTATATGTAATACCCTATTGGACCGAACAAAATTCCCATTACAGACCACTTTAATTTTTTGCTTGGTGGAATTGGAGCGTCAGATATAGCGGGTTTTATAGCAAAAATGGCATGGAGTATTAAAAGAAAAACGACCATATACCAAATTTGAAGCTCCACATTTCCAAACATAGTCATTGTCTTAAGTTCCGTATATGATCAATTGATAATAAAACCACTTACAATGTACATTTATTTGGCTTATTTTCCAAATAAATATTCTTTGTTATTCATAAGCCATGGTTCGAATTTTTCCATTGCAATTTCAAACTCTTTCGATGATTGCCAATACGCTAACCACTTCTTCAAATATGGAAATTCCTGGGATTCAATCCAAGCTTTATCGACGAGAGAAAACTGTCTAACAAATGGAAAAATGGCAATATCTGCAAGACAAGGCTGTTTAGAATATAGGAAAACATTGTTTTCTAGCAAGGCTTCTAATCTAGATAAAAATTTTTCACCTTGTTCTTGATAATATTCCTGAGGTTGTTCGGGGAAACGGTCACAGTACTTATACTTATCTAGCCATAATTTAAATTCTGCATCGTTTTGTGCGATTAAGCTGTCCATATTGATGACACGTTGACCATCCCCTTTTCTGAGTATATTACTCGAGTCATTCTGGTTCAATGCCCAATGCATAATATCCAAGCTTTCGTCGATAACTAGAATCGGTGTGTTTTCCTCAAGTTTTACAAACACAGGAACAGTGCCTTTAGGCGATGCATCAAGCATTGCTTGAGGTTTATTTTTAAGCTCAATTTCTCGTAAGGTAACTTTTACTCCTGCAAAGAGAATCGCAAGTCGGGCCCTCATGGCATAAGGGCAGCGTCTGAATGAATAAAGAATATTAGTGTGCATAGAGTTTTATTATTTAAATTGTGATCAAAGTTTAGTTTTAAAGTAGATGCAACTCAATACCTAAATCGGCAATCGACTTTTGCTCTCTAAGTAGATCGTTAATTAATAGGGTGTTTTTTTTAGTATTTTTAGGTAGCGTTAAAAATAGTTTATTTTCAATCGCCTTAGCATCTCTAAAATCAAACCTAAGGCTCACTCGCCCTAAATTCAGTAATACTGCAATGCGTAAAATTGAGGATATATATCGAGTACTCTTTATTAATTCGGGATCAAGTTCATCAAAAGAAGGTAAATGCGGGCGTTTTCGATGATTGCGAATTAATACTGATAACTGCTGCTGTAGTGGTTCACTAAAACCAGGTAAGTCACTGTTCTGTATTATGTAGCCACCATGTTGATGATGCTGTCTTGAGTTGATGTGTATACCAATTTCATGCAAAGTAGATGCAAAAAGTAACAGCCTTGCAAAACCCCTGAGTTGCCATTCGTCAGCAACATGTTCAAATAACTCCATTGCGGTGTTACAGACCTTTCCTGCATGCGGCATATCAATATGGTATAGACGCGCAATGCTGTCTACCGTCCTCATTTGCACATCATGATATTGCCCAATTTTGGCGAGCTCGAATAAAACGCCTTCACGAAGCGCAAAAGGTGAGAATTCGAGTTTTTTTACATTTAATCGTTTGAAAAAGCTGATAAGAATTGCGATAGCAGCTGGCAGTAGGACTTTGCGTCTATCGTCAATATTTTCAAAGGTAATGTTACTTGTGTGCCCAGCGGCTATGAGATCTGTTTTTAATTGTTTTAACGATTTTAAAGTGATGTGGTCAAGTTGATACTTTTCTTTTAATGCAGTAGCGACGGCTTTAACTGAGCCAGAACTACCAAGTGCCAAATCCCAATTGCCTGAAAGGTAATCTTTTGACAATGAAGAAAGTTCGCTATCTGCCGCAATCATTGCAGCTTTAAAGTTGTCTTTTGTTAACTCATCTGTTCGAAAATAACGTTCGTGATAGCTTACACACCCGCATTTTAAGCTGGAGAGGCGAGTAGGAGTGATTTTTTTTCCTATAACAACTTCTGTAGAACCACCACCAATATCGATAATTAAATTTTTAGGCCTTAAAACTTGGTTATGAGCAATCCCACTATAAATGAGTCTTGCTTCCTCGTGACCGGAAATTATTTCAATCTCATAAGGAAAGACATCTAGAGCTTGTTCTAAAAAATCGTGGGCGTTGTTAGCAACTCTTAAAGTGTGTGTTGCAACAGGCTTAACTTGAGTTTCCGTGAGCTCAGAGAACCTTAATCTAAATTCTTTTAAGCAATTGATCCCTCTAGCAATGGCCTCTTTACTTAAATTGTTATTTTCATCTAACCCTTGAGCCAATTGCACTTGCTTTTTTTCTTTGTGAAGAATTTGCAAACTGCCATCTTGCTCACGGGCAATGACCAAGTGAAAGCTATTGGAACCCATGTCAATGGCAACAAAATGTTTATGCCGATGTTTAAGTTCTGTCATTTGTTGTCCAAATTAAAGCCATATCACTCATTCTTGAATTAAAATGATTTTAAATCAAGGTAGACTTTTCTAGATTTCTCAAAAATTCGAAAACAACTTCTTGAGATCTTATTTTTTTCTTATTACCTCGTTTTTTGTATGGGTTCGACTGTGCATGATCGAGAATTCTGGACTTAGTGTTATCGCTAAATTGTATGTTCATCAATGACTGAATCATCATTTTCAAGTTTTCACTGTAAATAGGCACGCCAACTTCAACTCGATTATCAATGTTTCGTGTCATCCAGTCAGCAGAGCATAAGTACATTTTTTGTTTACCATTACCATGAAATATCATCACTCGAGAGTGTTCTAGGTATCGATCAACAATACTGTATATCTCAATGTTCTTTGACACAGAATCTTTGCATGGTAATAGAGAGCACATTCCTCTAATTAAGAGTTTTACTTTTACACCAGAAGACGCAGCTGCATATAGCTTCTTAATAAGTTGCTTATCAACGAGGTTATTGAGCTTTAAAGTTATCGAGGCTTCCAACCCATCTTTAGCACTTCTTATTTCATCATCAACTAATCGATTTAGGCGTTTTCGCGAGTTGTATGGTGAAACAATCAAATGGTTGAATCTGTAGTGTTTATATGGATGTTGGATGAGGTCAAAGACATTTTCAACTTCTTTTGTTATTTCTTCGTTAGCCGTAAATAAAGATAAGTCAGTGTATATTCTTGCCGTTTTCTCATTGAAATTTCCAGAGCCAATATGACAATAGAGCTTTGTTTGCTTATCTTCTTGACGATGAATTAAGCATAGTTTTGCATGGATTTTTAAGTTCGGAATTCCGTGATGTACCTTTACTCCGGCCTCTACAAGTAATTTTGTCCATTCAATATTCGCTTCTTCATCAAAACGGGCTGTTAATTCTAAAATTACCGTGACTTGTTTTCCGTTACGTACTGCATCAATAAGAGAGTTAATAACACGAGATTTTTTTGCAACTCGATAAAGTGAAATTGTTATCGACTTCACTGCAGGATCATAGGCGGCTTGACGAATGAGTTCGGTGAAGTAGGCAAATTTATGGTATGGATAATTTAAAAGAATATCACTTTTTGCGATGGCTTCAAAAGCGTTAGCTGATTGATCAAATCTGGCCGAATTTAATGCGACTTTTTTATCGTATTCTAAATGCTTACGGCTTGGGTTAGGAAAAGCAATAAAATCTTTGAAGCTATGATAACGCCCGCCCGGTACTAGAAATTCAGTTAAGCTAATGTTTAATTGGTTTTTTAATATCAGCAGCATATGCTCTGGCATTTCTTTGTCATAAACCAGCCTGACGGGTTCAGCGGTAAGACGTTTTTTTACGCCTTTAGTCATTTTTTCTAGCTGAGTTTGTTCAAGCTCATCTGTGATGTCGAAGTCTGCATCACGGGTAAGCTTCATCGAATAAACATCGATATCATCATAATCAAAAAAAGGCTTAAAAAGTTCATCTGCACAATGACGAATAATATTATCGAGTAAAATAAGGTATTTCTTTGATTTACTGCTTTCTGATGGCAGGGATACAAATCGAGGTACACTTTTTGTAGGTACTTCTATTAGTATATATTGGTGCTTTTTTTCTTTATGTAAGCAGACAAAAAGATAGGTCATTGTGTCAGACATCTGCTTGGTTAAATCTCTATTTTTGTTTACAGAAATTGGGGTGATATGACGTTTTAGCTGGTCATTGAAATAACCTTTTAACCAGATACTTTGAAACTCTGAAAGTTGTTTTTCACTTATCAGGAAGATGTTTTTCCTGATCAATTCCCTCATTAAAATGTTGTATGTTTCATCAAATCTAACTTGTAGCTCTAATACTTTCTGTTGAATTCGAGCCATTAAAGTTTGGTTGTGATGGGCTTTTTTTGATTCAATTGAATCGATAAGAATTGCACGTCGAACAGCTGCAACTCGCACCCTGAAAAATTCATCCATGTTACTCGAGAATATGCCTAAAAATCGTACTCGTTCGATGAGAGGTACATTCTCATCGCAAGCTTCCTGCAGGACTCTCTCGTTGAATGATAACCAGGAAAGCTCTTTTGGCATAAGTTGTACATGATCAGAGTTAGACACTACAATGACTCCCTTAATAGAGTATCGTTTATGGTTATTTATTGTTTTTAATACTTTTATCCTATTTTTTAATCGTTACACTAATATGACATTATGATGCATTTGTTACAATTTTAGCTTATTCAGGGAAACCTAGTAGAGTAAAGCTTCCGTTTTTAGCATTATAAAAAAGGTGAGGAACTTTGGAATCAGGTAAGTTCTCAAATCCTTTTTTATAATAAAAATTGCATTGGCTTGTTCTTCCTGCGTACTGCGCAATGATATCTCCGTTTGAGTTTGATACTGATTGGTCATAATTTACGACATTCAGTTCAGTATCAACAACCGCATTAAATGTAACTCGACAGTCGGTTGAACTGTTTATTCTTCCATCATTTATTTCAGCTTCGGGAAAGCAGTTTTTATGACCGCTAGGCCGACTTAAAAGTCCGGCTTCATGAATTTTACGGACAAATTCGGCATTTCCAGGATCACTATTTTTATAATTAATTCCTAAAAGCCCTGCAGAAATGCATTTATACCTGAAATGCAAAGCACCGACTTCAAATTGTTTTAATGCATGTTTAGCTGTGGAGTAACCCGCATCATAATTGATAGAAACAAGTTTTGGGAGTGCGGTTACACTTAAAGTACCGAGTATCAAAGTGACTACGACTAACTCGATTAGAGTAAAACCACGTATTGACAAATCTAACCTCAAATAAACGTTATTTAGCTATCCTTGCCAATATTTTTTTTACTGTAGAACCACATTACAGCAGGCTTTAACAAAAAAAGAAATACAAAAAGAATGAGTCCGATTGATAAGCCAACAAGTGGATTTTCTTTTGTTGCCCAGAGTATCCATTCCATTTTAACAACCTCATAAGCTATAACATTGTTATTTTTACAAAATGAACGTTAAAGCATTCTGATATTGATCAAACTTCTGTTGATTAGAACTTTCTAATTTATAATCGACTGAAAGCAGCTTCTAAGTCGGCAATTAAGTCTCTAGGGTCTTCCAAACCAATATGTAATCGAACAACAAAGCTATTTTTTGGCCATGGTGTTGCAGAGCGAATTTTCGATAAATTAAAAGCAGGGATGATTAGGCTTTCATAACCGCCCCAAGAGAAGCCCATTTTGAATAGCGTCATACCTTCAACAAAGTGCTTTAATTGAGTTTTCGACACTCCTGTTAATACAAAAGAAAACAATCCATTTGAAGCGGAAAAGTCACGTTTAAAAAACTCATGTCCTGGACAAGATTCGAAAGCGGGGTGGCGAATATGATCCACTTCAGGCCTTTTTTGTAGCCAAGTAGCTACTTCGCTCGCACTGCGTTCATGTTGATTCATTCTTACGGCTAAAGTTCTTAAACCACGGTGAGCTAAATAAGCATCGTCAGGCGATACACATTGACCAAGCGCATAAGATCGAGCTTTTAGCTGTGGCCATAACGTCTCAGTTGTTGTTGCTGTTCCCATCATCACGTCTGAGTGACCAACAATGTATTTAGTCGCAGCTTGAATTGAAACATCAATACCAAGTTCAAAGGGACGACAATTGATAGGTGATGCCCAAGTATTATCTAAAAACGTGAGGATGTTATATTGGTGAGCAATTTTACAAAGCGTTGGAACATCTTGAACTTCCATCGTCAAAGAGCCGGGAGATTCTAAAAATAAAATTTTTGTATTGGGTTGAATTAATGTACCTATAGCGGAGCCAATCATAGGGTCGTAGTAAGTCGTTTCTACACCAAAATCTTTAAGAATTGTTTCGCAGAAATGCCTTGTTGGTTCATAGACACTATCCACCATTAGTAGATGATCACCCGCAGATAAAAAAGATAATAAAGCACAGCTAATAGCAGCTGCACCAGAAGGGTACAACGCAGTGGCATGACCGCCTTCTAATTCAGCAATCGCTTCTTGAAGAGCGAATTGAGTTGGGGTTCCTCGGCGCCCATAAGCGAGTTTATTCTCAGAACCATTTTTAACGGCGTTATACATTTCGTCTAGAGTATCAAAAAGCACAGTCGAGGCACGATATACAGGCGTATTAACCACACCTTTATTCCAGTCTTTGTTTCGACCAGAAGTGATAATTTTCGTTTGTTTAGTGTGCTTTTCTTTTGTCATTATGATTCTCTATATTTTGGGAACAAAACGGTAACTAAAACTCCGTCAACATCAGTTCTATTTTTAGCTGAAATACTGCCATTATGAAATTCGGCAATTAATTTAGCGATATACAATCCGAACCCTAAATGGGGGGGGGAATTTGAGTTATTCTCTCTTATCGAAATGAGTGAGCTAAAGATTTCGTTTTCCATTCCAAGAGGTAATTTTGGCCCTTCATTAGTGACTGAAACAATAACGGCATCAGAATCCTGAGTTACGGAAATCTCTATTGGACGTCTAGATGTTGAGAAGTCTATCGCATTGGATATGAGCTTGTCTAATAATTGTGCGAAATATTCGGGAACACCATCTACATAAACAACTTTTGTATTATTGGTTAGCGTAAAGAGAGAGTCAGGAAATCCCAATTGATATCCTTCTACTAAACCGTTTACGACCTCGCTTAAATTGAACACTTCTCTATTTTCGTTTTGTAGGCTGGATTCAATACGGGAAGCTTCTGTCATACTGTTGAGAATTAGACTTAATCTTTTTAAACCTTCTTGTGCTCTAACGATGTATTTATCTGCTTGTGGGTTTGAGCCTGTGAGTTGAATGTGCTCAAGTGATGAACGAACTACTGTAATTGGTGTTCTGAGTTCATGTCCGAGCCGTGAGCTCATTTTTTCAAGATAAAGGTTATATTGCCCAAGTTGTTGAAGTACCTCTTGGAAGCTGCGACCTAAATCACCAATTTCGTCTTGAGTCTGAGATTGGTAGGTGAAATCGTTGAACTTTCCTTTATGATCAACGGCATCTTTAGCGTCGTTTCTGAGCCGAGTTATCCGGTTTGAAATGTTAGAAGCAAAAAGTATAATGGCGGCGCTAGCGAGCAGTAATACGATAAATACCGTATTGAGTAAAGATTGCATCGCATTGTTACGTAATGCTCTAATTCCCATTGTTGATTGTTCTGCTATCACAACGCCGACAACATTATTCTGTTGCCAAATCGGGGTTGCTGATGCCAAAATTTCAGCTTTGTTATCGGGAGTATAATACTTCTCACTTATTGTAAATCCACTCATGGCACGGTTCACGATTGGTGAGTCAATGTGAGTAGCGTTGTTGAATGGGTCCACAAAATTGGTGTCAGTATTTTGCTCGAATAATCGGAAGAGTGGGGCAAGCATAGCACTTAAATAATTTTCTGATTTTTTAATATTGGTTGCAGTATTCCAGCTGTTTTGTGCATCATGAATACTGCCTCCAGAAGCGAGCACTTGACCGACACTGTTTAATACCCAAATTCTGGCTTCTGTGTAGCTTAAAGCGTTGACAACAGACTCGATGGTTTCTGAAGGTTTGTTTAAATTTCCTAAGTTATGAACTGAATTTATCGGACTTGATGCCAAGACAGCGTTGCTTTCAGTTGGGTTGTTTTTATTTGCAAAATACGCCGAGAATGAAAACTTATCGCCCAATTCTTTTGAGGGAATGCTCAACACTAAATCAAAGCCAATAGGCGTCTCACGCCAAAAACCTTGGTAGTCAGATTGCAATGTTTGAGGAACGATCATCGCTGGGTTCGTTGGAAGTAATGCTAAATTAAGTGATTTATTTTGATTTATTGAGACGATAAAGCGTTTAAGATTCTCATTCTTATCTGTTGTTGCAATGATCAAGTGGTCGCCAACATCGAAACGAAAACTGCCTTTTGCTTGTGTTGAGATACTCGGTGTTTTTACGGATAAAACTAGGTATGAATCAGTATCAAAGTTTCCAATCATGGCGTTAATTGCATAATCTTCTTTTTTTACTGTTTTGGTTTTGTAAGTAATGAAGCTGGACGAAAAGTATTTAAATTTGTCTTTTCCCGTCAGCAGTAACTTGTCGATTGAACCTTCAAAGACGGCCTGTTTTAATGAGTAATTATAGAAATCCTTTTCTCTTTGTTGGACTAAATTTCTGTTCAGTTGAGAAAATAGAGTAGGGCGTTGATGTAAAGCGGTTGCAACGGCCTGACTTGTTGACGTTAACGAATGTTGTTGGCTGAGTTTTAGATAATTATCAATTTCCCAAAGGTATCGGTACCCAAACCAAGGGAGCACAGCAAAAAAGATAACGATGATAAAAAGCTTGGTTCTGATACTGATTCTGGGATGAAGTAATTTTTTAAAACGGATCATGAAGATTGATCCCATCGATAACCCATTCCATAAACTGTATTGATACAGTCAAACTTTGAGTCACTTTTTATAAACTTTTTTCGTACTCGTTTAATGTGGGAGGTAATCGTACTGTCATCAACATAAATCTTAGCGTCTGACATTAAATCATTACGGCTACGAACATGGCCAGGCCTTTTTGCTAAAGCATAAACCATCCAAAATTCAGTAACAGTCAACTCAATAAGCTGTTCGGCCCAGAAAACTTGCATTTTATCTACATCAATTAACAGTTGATGATGCCTTATTGTTTCTGTTTGGGCAGGTTGGGATGCAGCTTCAGATCTTCGAAACAGTGCCGCTATTCTTGCGAGTAGATGTGGGAAGCTGGTGTCTTTACTTAAATAATCATCAGCACCTAAACGCAGTCCACTCACGACATCAAAGTCACTGTCACGCGCCGTTAAGAAGATGATTGGAAGTGTGGCAGATTGCGCTCTCAAACTTTGGCATAACAAGAAGCCTCCATCGAGCTCATCTTCAAGTCCGATGTCAATAATGGCTATATCAGGTAAGCGGATATTGAACGCTTCAACCGCTTGCTTTCTATTAGCGAAGCCTTGAACTTGATAACCGTGGCTTTCTAGTAGCTCTTTATAGTTTTCTCGAATGATTGCTTCATCTTCAACTATGGCAATTCTTTTCATTTTCAATACGTCGTAGTTCTATATGTAGCAAACTATACC
Organism: Parashewanella hymeniacidonis; assembly: GCF_016900895.1. Lineage (GTDB taxonomy): Bacteria > Pseudomonadota > Gammaproteobacteria > Enterobacterales > Shewanellaceae > Parashewanella > Parashewanella hymeniacidonis. The sequence continues at coordinate 3,914 of NZ_JAFEUN010000006.1, read as the reverse complement.
CAAATCAATTTGAAAATTCATAACAAAGCGTTAATTGCCATTTTTTCGCCACATTTGATCATCCAATTGACAGAATTAAATTATGTTAATGCATCCAATGTAGTCATCATTAGTTGTTATTTTATATCGCAGGTTAAGTACAATTTTATTTTATGGCTGAAAGTTTAAGTTCAACAAGTCGAAATTACACTCAATTTATCGCAATTGATGTTGAGGCTTTGCCTGCCCATAAAAAAGTTGAAATGGAAAGATTAAATGATTATGAAGTTTTTCAAAAAGCATCAAAAAAGCCAATTGGAAGCTTATGGGAAAGATTTTTTAAGCGATCAGATAAAGCGTTTATTTTTACAAAAGAAGTTTTAGATGAAAACAGATTGCAACCAATTTCTTACTCGGTTAATCAATCTGAGGAAAGTGTCGCTAGGACACTGGCGATAAATAATGTCTATTTTAACCCAAGTGATGAAACCGAGCTTATTAAATTAAGAGATAGGTTAAGAGATCTTTTCCCATCATCAAGACATTGTTTTGTTGTCGAGCTGATGACAAATAAAGAAGAGCAATCAATCTTATGTTTACTGGTTGTCGATTACAGTTGTAGAAAAAAAACACAAATTGCATTCGTCCCTTACACGTTGAAATGTGAAGAGAGAGTAATAGAAATTACTAAAGACACAGAAGAAAAACTGTGTGAATTACCTGTATTTAAAGAAGAAGAAATATCATTGTTAGAGCTGCTTAAAGAGAGTGAAAAAGTAGACGGTAACCCTGAACATTGGCAATATTATTTAAAGGATGAACGGCTAAAATTTGAAGTGGAATCTTGCCTTGAACTAATGGAGACAAGCCAAATTGTTGATGTGAGATCGCAAAAGTTTATTCATCTATTAGCAAAAATTAACTGGTTAGAAGCACTAGGGGAGGCTTTTAAATTTGAAGAAGCCTTAAGTAATAGTGAGGATAGAGCGGTTGAAGATAAAAATAGTTCTACTTCCTTAGCTGAAGATGAACAGGAGGCTTCTCAAAATCAAACTGATGAAGGCACTGGTGAGTTAATTTCATCCGGAACAGATGTACACTTAGATAATACAAGCCCCCCATTGGAATACATGGATGAAGATCGACTTCAAGTATCTCATTTTCAAGTTATGCCTGTTAAATATGAACCCTCACGAACCGACAACACAATGCCATTAATACAGCCGAGCATTGTTGGGGTAAGGGCGTACAAGCCTATTTCAAGTCCAAGAATCGGTTTACTCGTAAATCTAAATCAAATAGATCCCATAGCTTATAGGTGCCCGCTTTGTATCAGCGGTGCAAAATTGGGTGAACAAAAAATATTTAACGTGCATGTTAGTGTTTGTTCAATGTACCGCAGAGGACCAACGAGTTATTTAACTTTAGTACCTATGATTCCCGAGTTAAATATCTCGGAATGGAAAGTAGTAAAATTTTTTAAACTCAGAGATTATTCAGAGGATGTGATTCCACTTCTAGGAATGACACTTCGTGGCTAAGGATAATTAAACGATTGCCACTTTTTAGCCACATTTGTTCTTCACTTTGCCTTTTTTGCTCCTGAAATACGCCAAATTCTGTTGCTTTAATAGCTTCATCGAAACGATAAGTACCTGACGATAAGTTCTTTGAAAATTATTGTGTTCAGCTTCGGTGCTATACAAAGCGCAATGTAGGGCGCATAGCCGTAGCTCTGTAACTGGAGTTGCAACGCCGTAGAGAGCTAAAACTGGGCACAATAAAATCTTAAGAAACGTATGGTCAGGTACTTATACAGCAAACGAATTTAAAGATTCAACATAAGAACTAGGAGTTCAAAATGAAAAAGTTAGCAATCACAACAATTGTAATCAGCAGCCTTTTAGTTTCATCAAACACTTTTGCTCAGTCAGCAGACCAAGATAAAAAGCATGGTGAAAATGAGCAACTGATCGGTTTTGGCTCAGGCCTTGTGCTCGGAGCCGTAGTCGGTGGACCTGTTGGTGCGGTTATTGGAGCCTTTACTGGTGGTGTAGTAGGAAAAAGCGTCGCTGATGATTCAAAGCTAGATATGCAACAGGCTAAAATTTCGGAACAGCAAGAGAGGCTTGCACGGCTGACGCATAAAAGTGAAAAGTATGATGATCTTGCGCATAGATACAGCATCAGTCAGAAAAAACTTATGCATTTGAGCCAGGCTGATCAAGTTAAATTAAATGAATTAGCTCTTGGGATGAATGTACAGTTTAAGACTGGCTCAGCTGAAATAGAGCCGATTTTCCAAACCCAACTGGATGAGGTGGCACAAGTTATGAAATCTTCACCAAGCTTGAAACTTGATTTGTCTGGTTACGCTGACAGAACAGGCAGCAGTGAGTTCAACCAACAATTATCTGAAAAACGCATGCATCAAGTGAAGGATTACCTTGTAAAAAGTGGCATCGAAGATAATCGTTTAACAACTCAAGCTTATGGCGACACAGCCCCGCTGTCTGCCGAAGCTACATTAGAGGATAACTTTTTCGATCGAAGAGTAACCTTAAAAATCGCACCAGAAGCTGAAGAAAGAGTTATGGCCAAAAATTAAAGGTTACCAATTAGGTACTTAATCCTTCCAGTGGTAAAGCTCGAGTCTCCCCTTATTCGAGCTTTATTCTTGTATTTGATTTGAAAAAAACTCTAAAAAGCGTATGTTTAAATAAACTCTATTTAATTTCCATGAAGTATGAAAGCGATTGTCTATCAAAAAAAATCAGATGAGTTTACTCTTAAAAACCTACCCATTCCCACAATTGAAACTGAATATGACGTGGTCGTTAAAGTGCTGGCGGCTGGCTTAAATCCGGTTGATGCTAAAATTAATTTTTGGCATGGAATGGTTGAGGATATGGATGATGATTTTGTCCCTGGGCTTGATGTAGCAGGTGAAATAACTCAAGTCGGATCATCTGTGACAGAGTGGAAAGTAGGCGATCGAGTGCTTTACCATGGTGATATGCGGCGCAAACATGGCGCATTCGCTGAGTACGCAGTTCACGACAGCCGCACACTTGTTGAACACCCAATTGTCGCTCCTGAAGTTGCAGCGGCAACACCATGTGCGGGTTGGACAGCCATGCATGCTCTGGTTGATAAGCTTCATATTGATATTCGTAAAAGCTTTTTATTAACGGGTGGTTCTGGCGGTGTCGGTGGTTTTGCGTTGCAATTAGCCAGTCACTTTTGTGTCGATAATATTATTACGACTTGTTCAAGCAAAAATCACGAATATGCGTTAAGCCTAGGCGCCGACCATACCGTTGATTATCGTAATGATGTATTAGAAAAAGTGCTTGAACTTACAGACGGAAAAGGAGTTCACGCATCAATGGATTGTGTTGGTGGTGATAATGATATTTTATGCGCAAATGCTCTTGATTACGAAGGACATATGCTCGAACTGGTATCAACAATTAGGCCTTCAGAATATAACGATTCATTTGGTAGAGGTCTAAGCTTCCATCAAGTGAGCTTGGGTTCCGGTCATACTCATGGTGATAAGGGGCGAAAGAGTATTTTAAAATCAGGAAGGCGCTTTACACATCTTGTTAATACAGGTCGAATACAGGTACCTCAACTCAAAATAATTTCAGTTGAGGATGCTCCCGCCGCTTTAAAACAACTTAGAGAAAAACGTACAGTTGGAAAAATTGTTGTGAAGTTTTAGTTGTACTAAATTGAATTGTATCAACCTTTTGCTGTAACTATTCAGCACTCTGAAAGTTAAATGAACAAAATACCTGCACTCAACACACTATTTTTCACGATCATTTGACCGATCTAATCATCATGTCATGCTGTTGATATCATTCATTGAGTTGTAGCTTATTTTGAAAGTTAGTGGCATTGATATTGATGCAACCATTGCATATGTC